>JAGGTG010000168.1 GCA_021163905.1 Candidatus Aerophobota bacterium | reverse complement strand
CCTTTAAACCAAACACACCAGATAGACGAAGTTGACCCACCGACCCAACGACGCAATGGACGCAACGACCCAATAGACCCAACAAATTTGAGATCACATATTTCATTTTTTCATCAGCATATAAGGATACCTTGCTGTAAGATCATCTTTTATATTCAATTTAAACTTAACGATGTCCACCCCGTAGGTGGTAGAGGCATCATGGTGCAGTTTCCTGGTGTAGTTTTTATAGATACCCTGGATATGCTTTTCTACAAATGGATACACAAATTCCGGTTTATACTCCTTTGGAAGGGCATTTGCACTCAACAAAAGAGATTTCACGTAATTCCATTTTTCCTCATCGTAACTTGCCGGATTTTCCTCCATGTATCTTGAAAAAAAATTCTTTATTTTTTTAAAATTTAAATTTATAAGTTCCTTATTTTTCTTCCTTAACGCCTCAAAGTAGTTCTGGAACAGTTTCTGAATTTCAGGATTTTCCCTTAACTTCTCCAGATACTCAGGTTCAAGCAGGTACCAGGGGTATTTATCGAGGAAATTTCTTATGAACTTTTTCTTATCCTCAATTGATGATATGCCCTCCTCCCTCATGGGCTTTGCCAGCAGTGTATACTTTGGAGCAATGCTATTTGCCATTTTATCCACAGCAGTTGAGAAAAATTTAGAAAAATCCATATATACTATCTCAGAGAAAAGATCCTCTCTACTTGAAACTTCTGGTTCTCTTCCCCTTTGCAGAAGAAATTTTTTTACCTCATAAAGCTCCTCTCCCTGATGGGCATAGGGCAGTTTCCTATAGTCAAGATTTTTAGCGTAAAGTTTAATATTACTGACCTTAAACTGGCCATCTGCAAAAAGGACTCTTGCAATACTTGCATCATTTGGGTTACTGGTTATGGTATCTTTTGTCCACAGGGGAAGGTTAAAAGAAAATCTTTTTATCTCACCCTTTTTTACTATTTCCTCCACACAGCCAAATGGATAAGGTTGAATAAAAAACGTAATTTTTTTTGAGGAGTTGTTTTTAACAACCCTTATCCTGTAGGGAGGAGAGGATGGTCCCCAGAGCGCCCCTTCTTTTTCCCATACTTCCCTTATTATGGCTCCTTCTCCTCTATCAAGGGTCTGTCGGGATGTCAATAGCCAGTCAATACCTGCTATCCCACCAATAAGGATGATACTTCCAATAATCCCACCTAAAATTGCCAGTCCAAGGTCTTTAAATTTCATCTTAATTTAATAGTTTAAATATAGTTTAAATTTAAATAAGATTTTGCATTTGTCTAAGTTCATTTTGCCATTCAAGAGTACTTACCCTTTTTATAGAAGCTCTAACGCCTGTTATTTTAATTCCAACTAACTGCTCTATTCTGGATTCATCATGAAGCCATTTTACTATTCCAGCTGTTATGGGATTAGTTTTCCTGGAAGATGGAAAAGAGCTTAGCTCTTTTATAATCTTTTCATTGATAAAATCATCAACGGCAAGGTAAATAAGAGTCCTGTACAGATTATCGTATTTTTGCAGGGCAGATATAGTTGGCTTGTTTATCATTTTTTTAACTTTTAAAGGCTGACAGATAAGTTCCTCGTGTTGTTCTTTTTCTAATTTTTCTATATTTTTAATCTCATGTTCCACAAATTTTCTCCACTCCGGTTTATCTTTCATTCTTGGATGCTCCTCAAGCCATCTTAATCCGGTTAAATACCTCTCGTACATTGATCCGGTGCGGTACACATCAAGAAGTGATGGATAAATTACCCTTCTCATCCACTCACTTACCTTTCCCTGTTTTATACACTTTTTAAAATAGTTTTTAAGCTGATCCGGGTTGTTCTTATAGAGTTTTTCCCGATAAGCTGCCTTGTTTCTTTCTATATACTGCGAGACATAATGATCAAGATCACGCGAGAGGCGCCTGGATCCTTTTCTATCATAGTCGTAATTTGCCCACAGGTCAGGATCTACCACCCTGTAGCTAAACCGAAGGTTTATCCCGGAGTAACCCTTCCCCCATTCTTCTCTAAATATATGGAAGAACCTGTCAAATATTCCAGAAGGCTCAGTTTCCTTTAGTATTGTAAATACATCTGTATAATAGGTACGGTTTAGATCTATCCTGTGGATAAAGGCAAAGGGTTTTGGAGGATACCAGTATAGCTTAAAATCTCTCCAGCCAGCAAAAGCAGGATAGGAAAAATCCTTAACCAGAACCTCCTCTCCTAAAAATCCCTGATAGCCGAATCTGTAGCTATGGATAATAAAAAACTGTCCTGTTTTAAGAATATGAAAACCTGTAAGTAGTGCAACCACTACTAAGATGGCAAGCGAGGTTAAAATTCCACCTGCAGGATTTTCGACAAATCTTAATATTCCACCATTTATTTTTTTTCTGTTGAGATTAAATAAAAGACCAATTTCTCTTGTTAGTTTTTTTATCAACCATCGGGAAACCGATTTTTTCCCTTTTTTTCTGCGTAAATAGTTACTTACCCTCCCAAATTTAACGAATAGATAATAATAAAGGTTTTTTAATATAACTCCTCTCTCATAGGGAAGGGCTATTTCTCCCAGGTGGTATCTTGAGGATAAAAATATCATCTGTTGAAACAAAAATGATATCTCATCGCTGATTTTTATACTTTCCCTGCCATAGGAAACCTTTAAAGATGCATACCTTTTAATTATACTTTCCCTGTTCTTAATAAATTCAGGTAAGGTAAAAAAATGTGATAAACTTTTAAGTTTTTGTTCTTCCTTAAATGAAATATTTCTCTCACCGGAAGATATTATCCTCAGGGGAGCAAATTTGAAGTCATTTTTTAAGTTATACAAAATATCCTCAACCATTGCCATAAGGTTTTTCTTCTCACCCCAGGGAAACTGCTCATCCCGGGAGATTAAATTTAAAATATTCTGCAAAGTATTCTGAATCTTATCCTTCTCTTTTCTATACAGGATTTCTATAAGATTATCCATTTCTCCTACCACAGGATGTCCCTTTTTGACCTTTTTCTGAAGGTTTTGCTTTGCCAGTTTTATATCCTGGATAAATCGAAGGGTATGATCCTTTCCCATTAATTGATAAAGATCAAGCGGCCTTTTCCATCTGTAAAGTCTCAATAAAGAGTTTTTTCCTGTAAGGGAAAAGTACAAACTCGCTATTGAGGGAGCAAGAATTATTACAACCATGGCGTATGTGCTTAAAAAATCACCCACAGCCCTGAGCCAGGAATCAATTATAGAATAGATAAAGGGGAAATCCCAGAATAAAGTCCATATAATATAGGACAGGGAAAAACCTATTCCCATACGTATCCAGACTTTAAGGATTTTTAAATTTATTTTATTTTTTTCTCTTCTTATAAAATCTCTCTCATATCTTTTAACTTTTTGCTCCAGCAGATTTTTGTCAAAATTTAAGGGTGAGAATATCTTCCTCTCTATTCGGGGAAGGTTGTATTTTGTATTTTTGTAAAGAGGATAGATATGCTGGAGTATTTTTTGAAATTGATACTCATCTCCCCTTACTATGTAATCTTCTTCCTTGAAGGGATGGGGGATCAAAAAATACTCAACAGTATATTTTAGATCACTCATAGTACTCTCTCAGCACCTCACATCTTAATGTACCATCTATGAAAGCTGCTGCCTGAAGTACTCTTTCACTTTCAGATTGAGAGAAGGTCTCTATGGTGTATCCGGTACTGCCACTTGTTTTCTCATAGTAATCAGGGGCTAAAACTATTCCGGCTTTTACAAACAAAGGACCGGTTATAAGCAGGCTCTCTGCTATTGTTACCTCTGATTTTGGACCGATAAAGGGAAGTTCCCTTTCCACCCTGAAGAACTTATCCTCAAAGGTTCTTATTCCCAGCCTTTTTATATAGTTACGTATGGATTTTGCCCTCTCAAAAGCAGGATGATACTCAAGGTACTGTTCCGTGTATTTTAAATCTGATAGAGGATTTAATTTTCTCAACAGCTTATCTACCTTTTCTCCTGTTGTGAGGGCATAATGCAGGGAGAAAAGTATATCTTTTATCTCATCCGGGAAGTAGTGATGCAAAAGAATCATTATTCCTGCATTTCCATAAAAAAGATGGGAACCAAACATAACTGTCTCATGAAGACTTGTGTATAAAGTTGGAGGACCAAATTTTTCAAGTAGATGTTTTTCAATAGATCTTATTCTCTCACTTTTTGCCTCTTCAAGGTTTCTACCAAATACACTGTTTGTATCACTCCATCCAAATAAATTCCTGATGTGATTCATATTTACAACCACGGGGTTCCTTGTTTCCTCCCCCCTCATATTTACATAAGCTCTTGTTTTTTTATGCCAGCCAAGAGGATCAGCTGCCGGAAGAATTGAGATGTGGGAGCTATTGAGTATTTTTTCTCTTAAGGGACCCTCTTTACACAAAGAAAGAGCTACTACAGCGCAGGTCAAAGAATGGATTCTTTCTCCTCCATGGCAGGTTCCCTCTATTACGATCTTATGGGTGGCATCAGGATTACCAAGCTCGAGTGTATATATCTTATATCCCAGAGGATCTGTTTCAAAATCCCTATCAGGATCCTTAAAATCCTTTATAGCTACAAATTTAATGGGGAGTTTGTTTTTCTCAACTATTTTTTTTAATCTGTCGATGAATTCTGGATAGCTAACCCCTCTTAACTGGTTAATTTCATTTTGATCTATCAGAGCATAGTCTATAATTCCACTATCGTAGCTTGAAAGATCTATTTTAAAGCGATTAACTACATTATCTATTTTTTTATCTATTTTTTTTATCAGCCAGTTCTTGAACATCACCTTCACCGCAGCTTCCCTTTGGCCAGGGAGCAAGGGGGATTGGAGTTTTTTTATACACATCCCATTCTGTGTTCTCTGTTGCCTGGGTTGCTACCCAGTAAAAATCCTTTAAAAAGCCCATACCCAGTCTATCACATAACTTGGCTGCCATGTTAAACCCTTCACCATTTTTATTTTGTCTTACTATATTATTTAAAGCTCTAAGGGCTATATTCTCCTTTTGGGTTAGTGTTATATTTTGAAAGGCATAGTTCATACCTTCCTCTATTTCCTGATAATGGGAAATGAGCTTTTCCTTAACCCTGTTTATAAAATAAGGATCTACTATAAGCATCTGCCATACCATCGGTTGATACCCTTTTACTACCCTCATTATAAATACAAGGGGAAATAATTTGTGGATAATCCCATAAAATCCACCGTAGTTGTATCTTCCATGATATAAGAATAAATCCTGGTATAGCATATACTGGTTTGTCATAGCCTCATCCTGAAATATAGTATCACGAAAAGCACATAAAAAAATCTTTTCAAGTTGAGAAGGCATCCTTTCCCTGGGGCAGATCTTCAGTTCCCCATTTTCCTCGACAACTTTTAAATAAGGGGATTTTTCTAACTTTAAAATGGAGTTATCAATCCTCTCAACATTCAGTATAATATCCAGAGTTTCCCTTCTTCTAAATACCTTCTGGTTTCTTACAATTCTATCGGTAAAAAATATGGGATCGGTGTGTGTTACAAGGGTATAACCATCTTTTTGCCATACCTGATAAAGGTCTATCTTAGCCACCTTAACCCCCCCATTAAACTAAACCGACCCATGGT
The DNA here is from genome assembly GCA_021163905.1 of Candidatus Aerophobota bacterium. Classification (GTDB taxonomy): domain Bacteria; phylum Aerophobota; class Aerophobia; order Aerophobales; family B3-G15; genus JAGGTG01. The sequence continues at coordinate 68 of JAGGTG010000168.1, read as the reverse complement.
ATTCCAGTTTCGGAAAAAATCCTATAGTTCTTTGCTGCCCGCCGAGTGTGTTGATGCGTAGATGCGTG
>JAGGTG010000201.1 GCA_021163905.1 Candidatus Aerophobota bacterium | reverse complement strand
CCTCTTTTTGGCGAGAAGATGAGCTTGCCCTTCACTAATAAATTGCACAGCCAAACCTCGGGAGGCCGAGCTGCACAAAAGTAAGAGGTGATACCAAACTCTGGCGAGGCCGGTTTCCGTGGGATACCCCAGAGAGCCCATAGAAAAAGTAAGGGAAAAATGTCCCAATGTTAGTAATGCGGGGGGTTGACAAAGGTGTATTTTTGATTAATATAATATAAAATATGGTAGCTAATGAAATTGAAAATTCCCTCCGAGGATAGCCCACCTTTTAAAAGCATTTGAGAGTTAAAGACGGGTTAGTGTGGAAGCGATAAAAAAGGTGGATGATTAATATCAACTTTAAAAAGAGGTGTGAAAAGTGAATAACACAGAAATTGCAAATGAGAGTTTTGACTTTTCCCTGGGAGACTATTTCCAGGAAATTGGAAAGTCTCCTCTTTTGACAAAAGAACAGGAAAAAGAGCTCTCGTTTAAGCTTAAGAAAAGAAGAGATCAACTGATAAAATTATTACATAAGATAACACGTCTGTCAATTGACAACCCTGATCTTTTGAGATTCTTTTCAGAGAAAGGATACCATCGTGAAGATTTGCTGGGAATGAAGGATAATATGGATAAAATAAGGGAGTTTATCGGCCTCATTGCAAAAAACAGGGAAAAGATTGTTAAACTTGCAGGCTCTTATAGTAAGGAAATTGAAAATACTATTGTCTGTGTTTTAAGAGTGAAAGATATATATGACCAGTACAAAAGAGAAATGATGGAGGCCAATTTACGTCTTGTTGTAAGTTTTGCAAAAAGGTATTCTAACCAGGGTGTATCCCTTTCCGATCTTATTCAGGAGGGAAACATAGGACTATCTCATGCAATTGATAAGTTTGACCCCAGCATAGGAAATCGCTTTAGTACTTATGCCAGCTGGTGGATAAAGCAATCTCTGAATCGAGCAATAACTGATCAGGCAAGGACAATTCGATTACCAGTTCACATTGCGCATCTTTTAAAGAAAATTAACTATACCTCCCGCAAATTAGAACAGGAATTTCAAAGGGAACCCACTCCTGAAGAAATTGCCAGTAGTATGGAACTGACCACACAGAGAGCAAAGGAGATATTGAAGTTAAACAGGGATTCTGTGTCTTTTGACATTCCTGTAGGGGAAGATGGGGAGTCTACTGTAATTGATTTTGTAGCCGATTCTGCAAGTCCATCTCCCGTGTATAATATAACACTGGATATGTTGAAAAAAGAGGTAAGAGAGCTTATCTCCATGGTAATTAAGGACGAAAGGGAATTAGATATCCTTAAACTCAGGTTTGGCCTGGAGGATAAGAGAACCTGTTCTTTGCGAGAAATAGGTAAAAAATACGGCGTAAGTAGGGAAAGAATAAGACAAATTCAGGAAAAGGCACTCAAGAAACTCAGAGTTTTTGCAGAAGAGAAAAAGCTCCAGACTTATTTAGAGTTTTTAGATATTCTACGTGCTCAAACAGAGGAAACTACTACGTAGTAGCCATTCATCTTCCGTATTTTCCCATGAGTGTAGCAACTTTAATTTGTTTGTTCTGTATAGTCTTAAGAAATTCCCCTCTTCTAACCCCCGGGGAAAGATCCAGTGTTTCTTTTAAGGCGTAAATTTTAAAGATATACCTGTGAGGAGGACCAGGAGGGGGAGATGGTCCTCCATAACCTATTTTGCCAAAATCATTTTTTCCCTGTTTTGCTCCCCCAATTGATTTTAATACCCTTTTTTTTGGAATGCCTGCAGGAAGCTCTCTTATAGTAGGAGGAATGTTATATATTATCCAGTGAGTAAAAATTCCTATAGGAGCGTCAGGGTCCTCTACTATTAGCGCTATACTTTTTGTTCCCTTTGGAGGCTGGCTCCAGGATAAAGGTGGAGAGATATTTTCTCCGTCAGCGGTAAATTTTTTTGGAATAAATCCTCCCTCTTTAAAGGCAGAACTTCTAATCTCCCAGACTGCTTTTTCCTTACTCCCTTTTTTATTCTCTTCCACCTTTTTTTGGAGAGTAAGAACATGAGACGAAAGGCTTTCTACCTTTCCTATTTTCTGGTTAGACTGATTTTGGGGAAAAAGAGAAACCGGCCTTTTAAATTGGATAAGAAATAAAAAAATTGACACACCAGTTAATACTATCACTCCAAGCAGTACCACTTTACCTGTTTTTTTACTCATTTTTAAAATTTTCCTGGTTAAGGGATTAATAAGCAACTAATCTTTATTCTTGAGTCTCAAGTGAGTAGTTTAGTTCTGTAAGTAAACCCTGAATATTAATTCTATACATTCTTGCAACCTCTCCAATTTTTAACTTACCTACCTCATAAGCAGCCATTGGACAGTGTAAACAGGGCAAGTGGTATTTTGCAAGGATTTTTCTACCCTTTGGATGCTTCAAAATCTGAGCTACTGTTGTACTCTTTGTAAATCTCATACCATACCTTCTTTTCTTCAGAATGGTTTTTATGAAATTTTACTTAATAATCGCTTCTCTTAAGCCCTTTCCAGCTACAAACTTGGGTACTTTTTTAGCCGGGATCTGAATACTTTCCTTGGTTTGAGGGTTAACCCCTCTTCTTGCTTTTTTCTCTATAACTTGAAAACTACCAAAATCAACCAAGGTAACTCTGTTTCCATTTTTTAGAGCATCACTGACAACTTTAATTACAGCATTAATTACATTTCCAACATTCTTCTTGGTTACCCCTGTCCTGTTACTTACCTCCTCTATTAATTCTGCCTTATTCATTTTTACCTCCCTGTTAATGATTTATCTGGATTTATTTTACTTTGGTTTAAATATTTGTAAAGCTTTTTGTAAATGTATCCATTTGCAGAAATGATAAATGTTGTTGGTATATAAATTATGGGACCGTAATCAATAAGTATTTTTTTATCAGGAACAAGCAGGGGATAATTGATATTATACTCTCTTGCAAATTCCTTTATCAAAGCTCTATTTTTATCTAAAACCACACCCAGCATCTGAAATCCCTTATGTTCATATTTTTTATAAAGGTTTACAAAATGGGGTATCTCTGCACGACAGGGAGGACATCCCATAGACCAGAAATCAAGAATTATTACTTTTCCTTTAAGTTTTGATAGAGTTATAACTCTTCCATTTAAGTTTCTAAGGGAAAAATCAGGAGCTGGTTTTAGCTTCTCTTCCGGGGATTTGTTTAATTCATTATTGTTAGGGTAGGCAGGCTCAGGGCTTTTTTCAGGAGGTAAATTTTCCTCGGGAACTGATATAGATTTTTCACCCGGGATAAGGGATCGGATAAGTATAGTTTTTGAAAGGTAAACCACGAGAACAACTGCAACAATTATTATTCCTGCTATATAGGGAAAATACTTTTTAATTTTCAATTAAATCTCCTTTTATTAGCTTTGAAACACAAAAGATAAACTTCCTCTAAAGATGAGTATACCTATTATAATTAAAAATACACCACTTACGATCTCAATTAAATGAAAATATTTTTTTATCCTTCTAAGTAATTTAAAAAAACTACCCATTGCGATACCGGTTAGAAAAAACGGAACCCCGAGTCCCAAAGAATAAACTGATAGTAATTGAATACCTTTTACCACTGTTTGCTGAGTGGCAGCATAGGTAAGTATACCTGCAAGTATCGGTCCTACGCAGGGAGTCCATCCAAATGCAAAAGCAATTCCTATAATAAAAGATCCAAATAAACCCGACCTATTTTTTGTCTGGAATCTTTTTTCAGAATAAAGAAAATTTAATTTTAGCCAGCCGGCAATATGAAGTCCAAAGATTATAATGACAATTCCAGCTATCCTTCTGAATATAACCATATGGGATGAAATTAATTTTCCAAAACTCGTGGCAGTAGCACCCATTCCAACAAAAATTACAGAAAACCCTGCTATAAAGATCAAAGAACTTAGCATAATTTTCCCGGTAAAAGCCGGAGCTATATTCTTTGAAGTTAACTCCTTTGTTGATATACCTGAGATATATGAGATATAAGCCGGAATAAGCGGCAGTATACAAGGTGAAAAAAAAGACAACAAACCAGCCGTAAATGAAATAAGTAAACTTACCTTACCCACCCCTTATTATCCGCCTTTTATTTTATTAAAATACAAATATATGTAAATATTTTAGCTTTGGTTTGGAAGATTTTTAATAAAACTAAAATTTCCCCTTTATTAAATTACCAATTTCATAAGAGATGGCAATGACAAATATGGCTAATAGGATATGCTGAAGGATAAGTTTTAGTGGCCTTTCTTTTTTAATTCTGGCAATGTAAAAGTTAAGGATAACAAGAAGTAATATTCCCCAGGAAATAGCGAGAAAAACGGCTAATTTCATGGGGAACAGTAAAATTGGAATAGCAAAGGTTGAACAAAAACCAGAAACCGAAAAAAAGGTAACAGCGGTAGTTAACCAGACCTCTTTTGAGGTATGTTTTACTTTTCCATTTTCAATTTCTGACTCCTCGGCAAGATGTAGTCCCATAGCATCGGCTAATCCATCTGCTACTGCCATAACTATTATTCCAGCTCCAACTGCTAATCTTGAGGAGGTAGCCGAATTTAACCCAACAATCATCCCTAAGCTTGTAATTACCGCTGATGTTAAACCAAAAGAAATGCCAGTAAGCAGTTGGTGAGAGTATTTTTTGGCCATTATTCACTCCCATGTTAATTTTTTATTTTAGTAAACTATTGACATTTGTAAACTACCATAATAGTGTTTAATTGGTTCACCGACTGTTCGGTTGGTCATTTCTTCAGTTGATGCGTGAATGCGTAGATGTGTAAATGCGTCCTATGTCTGAGGTCCTACGTTCAACGTTGCTTTAGACAAAATAGACAAAGTTGACGCATCGACCCAATAGACTCAATGACGCAGTAGACCCAATAGACCCAATGACTCAATAGACGTCTTAACACCGCTTGCCCAGGGTAGCTTTGAATTTTTCCGAAACTGGAATTAGTATTTGACTGATAGAAATAAAAATAAATAATAAGAAATAAAGATTTTTAATTTAAGAGAGGGCATATGGGACAAGAGAAAAATGTATTTTTTGCCTTTACTAAAGTAAAGGCAAAGGTCCTATCAAATATAGCCATAGCACCGAACTGTTATAAATTGAGTCTTAAGGGTCCACCTTCTTTACTTAAAGCCGATCCCGGTCAGTTTATAAATATAAGAATTGGAGATAGTTTTTCTCCTCTTTTAAGAAGACCTTTTAGTATAAGTAAATTAATACCCGGCGGACTGGAGATAATTTATAAAATAGTAGGTACAGGAACAAGGATTCTTTCCACTACAAAAAAAGGGGAATATCTTGATATTATTGGTCCTCTTGGCAGAGGATTTACTATACTGCCCCATGTAAGGGAGCATATCCTTGTAGGTGGGGGAGTTGGGGTTGCCCCCCTTGTATTTCTTGCTCAAAGGTTAATTGAACTAAAAAGCAGGATATCAGTTTTTCTTGGTTTTAAAAAATCTGAACAGATAATATGCAGGGAAGAATTTAAACAAAATAATATAGTTTTAAATATAGCAACCGATGATGGGAGTTTTGGATACAGAGGAACAGTATTTTCTATGCTTGAGGATTACATAGGAAAATCATCTTCTTCCAATATATCTGTTTATG
>JAGGTG010000006.1 GCA_021163905.1 Candidatus Aerophobota bacterium | reverse complement strand
GTATTAATAATCATAAGATTGAAAAGTGGCAACAAATGGCAAGTTTAATTCAAAAAGAAAAAGGGAAACTAAATTTAGTTATCTTAAGAGGAAAAAAAACCATCACAGTGGAGCTTGAGCCAAAGTATTACCCTGAATATAAAAGGAAGTTAATTGGTATATCTCCTTCAATTAAGTATGTCAGATACGATCCCTTAACTTCCATTGGCCTGGGAGCTAAGAGGGTTGCTTTTTTAACTGGATTTATATTTATAACTCTTAAAGATATGGTTATGGGTAAGGTTCCTGCTCAGTTTGCAGGTCCTGTTGGAATTGTTGAGTATGTAGGGGAGGCCACTAAATTGGGTATAGTTCCTTTTCTTTCTCTTGCTGCTCTTTTAGGAATAAATCTTGGGCTTTTTAATCTTTTTCCAATTCCTGCTCTTGATGGAGGAAGAATTTTGTTTTTAATAATAGAGGCAATTCGCAAAAAACCAATGGAGATTGAAATACAGGAATTTGTTCATTATATAGGTTTTTTAATTTTAATTAGCCTTATGTTGTTGGTAACCTATCAGGATATTTTAAGGTTGGTCAGATGAAAAAACTCCTGTTATCCGGGAACGAGGCTCTGGCAGAAGGAGCGGTAAGAGCTGGGTGCAGATGTTACTTTGGTTACCCTATAACTCCTCAGTCAGAGATTCCAGCTTATATGGCTAAAAGACTAAGACAGGTGGGGGGTGTATTTTTGCAGGCAGAATCAGAAATTGCTGCTATAAATATGGTTTATGGGGCAGCAGCTACCGGGATGAGAGCTATGACATCGTCCTCTGGTCCGGGGATTAGTTTAAAACAGGAAGGTCTCTCCTATCTCGCAGGAGCTCAGCTTCCAGCATTGGTGGTTAATGTAATGAGAGGAGGCCCGGGACTTGGAAATATTGCTCCCTCACAATCCGATTATTTTCAGGCTACTAAAGGGGGAGGACATGGAGATTATCATTTAATTGTTCTTGCACCTTTCTCTGTTCAAGAAATGGCCGATTTTCCCCATCTTGCCTTTGATCTTGCCGACAAATATCGTAATCCTGTAATGATACTTGCCGATGCTATTTTAGGCCAGATGATGGAAGCAGTTGAGTTAAAAAATAATGAAAAAAACAGATTGATAGAAAAGCCCTGGGCAGTTACAGGTGCCAGGGGAAGACCTCAAAATATCATAAGATCCCTTTTTTTAAAGGAAGGTGAGCTTGAGGCACATAATAAACTCTTGCAGAAAAAATACAGGATAATGAAGAAAAATGAGGTCAGGTATCAATTAACAGGAGATCCAGATCCTGAAGTTCTTTTAGTTGCCTATGGAAGTATGGCAAGGGTGTGTATGTATATTATGCCCCGGTTAAAAAAAATTGGAGTAAGAACATCTCTTATTCGTCCAATAACTCTCTGGCCTTTTCCCTATGATATTATAGAAGATATCTCTAAAAAGGTTAAATTTATTTTTGTTCTGGAGATGAGCGAAGGACAGATGCTTGAGGACGTAAAACTTGCCTCCCGGGAGAAATGCCCTGTATATTTTTATGGTAGGATGGGAGGAGGAGTGCCTGAACCAGAAGAGGTATTAACCAAAATTGAGGAGGTTTTAAAAGTTGAAAGTAAAAGGAAAAATTATAAAATACGGAGATAATGTAAATACTGATGAGATTATTCCCGCTACCTACCTTGTTAGCACTGATCCAGAGGAGCTGGGTAAACATTGTATGGAAGGTATAGATAAGGATTTTTTGCAAAAGGTTAAGCAGGCACCTATTATTGTTGCAGGAAAAAATTTTGGTTGTGGTTCTTCAAGGGAACATGCTCCTGTAGCTTTAAAGGGAGCAGGAGTTAAGTGTATAATAGCATCATCTTTTGCCAGAATATTTTTTAGAAATGCTATTAATATTGGCCTTCCTATAGTTGAAAGTGAGGATTGTGTAAGAGAATGTGAGGAAGGAGACATTTTAGAAATAGATACAAAGAAGGGAGAGATTGATAATATTAGTAAAGGGAAAAGTTTTTCCATTATACCCTATCCGGATTTTTTGCAGGAGCTTATTGAAAAAGGTGGAGTAGGAAGCTGGTTTGTAAAACAAGAGAAATAATAAAATTTTCCCGAGGTGTAAGATGAGAATAAAAATTTACGATACAACTCTAAGAGATGGAACACAGGCGGCAGGAGTTTCCTTTTCTTTGCTTGACAAGTTACATATTAGCCAGGAACTTGATAAACTTGGCTTTGACTATATTGAAGGAGGGTGGCCAGGTTCAAATCCCAAAGATATGGAATTTTTTAAAAGGGTTAAAAGTATTCACTTTAACCATGCCAAAATAGCTGCCTTTGGAAGTACAAGAAGAAAAAATACCCCTGTTGAGAAGGATTCTAACATTATTTCTCTGCTGGAAGCAGAAACCCCGGTTGTTACAATTTTTGGTAAAAGCTGGGTTTTACATGTAAGGAAGGCTTTACTTACTGACGAGAGTGAGAATTTAAGAATGATCGATGATTCTATAAGTTTTTTAAAAAGAAAAAATAGAGAAGTTATATTTGACGCTGAACATTTCTTTGACGGATACAAAGAAAATCCGGATTATGCTCTCAAGGTCCTTAAGGTTGCGGAAAACTCCGGGGCAGATTGTATTGTTCTTTGCGATTCAAATGGTGGTTCTATGCCTTACGAAATAGATCAAATTGTAAGGGTTGTAAAGGAAAGGATAAATTGTCCTCTTGGAATTCATGCTCACAACGATAGTGGAGTGGCCACCGCTAATACTGTTATTGCAGCTCGAATTGGCGTGGAGCAGGTTCAGGGTACTATAAATGGATATGGAGAGAGATGTGGAAATGCTGACCTTTGTGCGGTTATTCCCAATTTAAAACTCAAGTTGGACGTGGATTGTATTTCAAAGGAGGGGCTGAAATCTCTCACCAGAATTTCTCGTCTGGTAAGCGAGCTTGCCAATCTTGTACCCTTTGAGCATCAGCCTTATGTAGGTAGGTTTGCCTTTACCCATAAAGGAGGGGTTCACGCCAGTGCAATTTCCCGGGAGAAAAAGACCTACGAACATATAGATCCTGAACTGGTGGGCAATAAAAGAAGGGTGATTATAAGTGAGCTTGCTGGAAAAAGCTCTGTTATTTATAAGTTAAATGAAAGAGGTCTGGGAGTTAAAAACCCTCAAGTTCTTTCCAAGAGGCTAATTGAACAGATAAAAAAGTTAGAAAATGAGGGTTATGAGTTTGAAGCTGCTAATGGAAGTTTTGAACTGTTAGTTAAAAAAAACACCGGCGATTACAGAAAGTTATTTAATATTGAGGGTTTTCGAGTTATCGTGGAAAAAAGAGAAAATGGGAAATTGGTTTCTGAGGCAACAGTAAAACTTAACATTAATGGAAAACAGGTACATACCGTAGCAGAAGGTAATGGTCCTGTTAATGCTCTTGATAAGGCTTTAAGAAAAGCCCTGGAAGATGATTTTCCACAAATCTCCCAGATGCACTTGTCCGATTATAAAGTTAGAATTCTGGATACCGGGGCAGGAACTGAAGCAAAAACCAGAGTCCTTATTGAATCATCTGATAAGGATGATAGGTGGGGAACAGTTGGAGTTTCTCCGAATATAATTGAGGCAAGTTTTAAAGCTTTACTGGATGCAGTAGAGTATAAGTTAAACAAGTGACGGTTCTTGGTTATTGGTGTTTGGTAACTAAAGACTAATAACCAAGAACCAGTATTAACCCTTAATTACCGCCAGTGGTTTTGTTCTGACTACCTTTCTGGAAAGCCCGGCTTTTTCCACTATATCTACTACTCTGTCAACGTCCTTATAGGCATCCGGCATCTCTTCGGCAACTGTTCCTCTGCCTTTGGCCATCACGAAGATTCCCTTTTCCTCCAGTTCTTTTTCCACAGATCTTCCACGAGCTTCTTTTTTTGCAGCAGTTCTTGATAAGACCCTCCCAGCTCCGTGACATGTACTACCCCAGCTCTCCTGCATTGCTCTCTCAACTCCTACCATTACATAGGAGTTTGTTCCCATATCTCCTGGGACCAGCACAGGCTGACCTACTTTTCTGTAGACTTCCGGGACCTGGGAGTGGTTAGCCGGGAAAGCTCTGGTAGCCCCTTTTCTATGAACGAAAACTGTTTTTATCTTTCCATTTATCCTGTGTTCTTCAAATTTACCTATATTATGACATACATCATAGACAAGTCTCATCCCAAGCTCTTTTGGCGATAAATTAAGTACTTTCTGGAAAACCTGCCTCGTCCAGTGCATTATTATTTGACGATTTGTCCAGGCATAATTTGCAGCTGCTGCCATTGCTGCAAAATAATCCTTTCCCTCTGAAGATGTAATAGGAGCACAGGCCAGCTGTCTATCGGGAAGTGAGATATGGTATTTTTCAACTGCCTTTCTCATTACGACAAGATAATCATCGCATATCTGATAACCCAGCCCACGAGATCCTGTATGGATTATCACTACAATTTGTCCTTTAAAGAGACCAAATACGTTGGCAATTTGTGAATCAAAGATCTTATCTACCAGATCTATTTCCAGAAAATGATTTCCTGAGCCCAGTGTTCCAAGTTGATCATGTCCTCTTTTATAGGCATTTTGGCTGACTTTTTCAGGATCTGCTCCCTCCATGGTTCCATGTTCCTCGCATCTTTCAAGATCTTCCTCTTCTCCATAACCTCTTTTCACTGCCCATTTTGCTCCTTCTTTCAGTACTTTTTTTAAATCAGAGCCTGATAGTTTTAACTTAGAGGTAGAACCAACTCCACAGGGAATATGGGTAAAAAGAGAGGCAAGAAGCTCCTTTAACTTTGGCTTAATATCTTTCTCTTCTAAGTTAGTTCTAATGAGTCTTACCCCGCAGTTTATATCGTAGCCTATCCCTCCAGGGGAAATTACTCCTCTCTCATCAGGATCAGTTGCAGCTACTCCTCCAATTGGAAAACCATAACCCCAATGCATATCAGGCATAGCCAGCGAATACTTGATGATCCCGGGAAGATAAGCTACATTTTTCACCTGAACGGGTGTTCTGTCTTTTTCAGCCGCTTTTAATAGTAGCTCATCGGTATATAGTATACCTGGAACTCTCATACCTTCAGATTTAGGAATTTCCCATCTATAATTGTCTATCTTCTTTATATTAAATTCGCCATTCATTTATCTCCCTCCCTGCTACACATCAAATATTATCTGAGCCTTCCAGATGTTTCCATTTTTGTAAACTTTGAGGTTATGATAGGTTACAGCTTTTATTTCAGTTTTTAATCTGTGCCTTAAAGGATCCATTTTTTCTCCCTTTACAGTAGCCTCCAGACCAGACTCATCTACTCTGTACACATCAAATACTTTGAGAACCCATCCATCAATGTTAAATTTTAACAAAAGCTCTCTTAACCAATCGGCAAGAATATCCTCTATCTGGCCACCGGGGATCTTTATGGTTAAATTTTCCTCTGGTTTTACATCTTTAATTTCAACTAATATATCAAACATAGCATATCCTGCATTGGAAAAAAGATCCTTCAGGCTTTTCCCTTTAACTTTTATTCCTATATCAGCTGTATGATTTATAAACTCATATTTTTCTAACATCTTAAGTTTATAATAGTACTTTAAAAGGCGAAGTCAAGCTAATTGAGGCTGAAATTGGGACACTTTTCATAAGACTTTCTATTTTAAGGGCTCTCTGGGTATC
>JAGGTG010000089.1 GCA_021163905.1 Candidatus Aerophobota bacterium | reverse complement strand
ATCTTTTAACAGATTATGAGAAAAGCTGGAAGATAATAGTAGAAACAAAAATTCTATCCAAAATTGAAAACGGTTACCAATGTGAAAGTCTGATTACCTTCTTATATAGAGAAACCTACACTGCAGTGCTTGTTAAAATGGAATTTTACTACATTCCGGAAAAGATAGAAAATATAAAAATTCAGCGTAATTACATTCCTAAAACAAAAACTGAAAATAAAACTTGACAATAGATTTGGGAACTGTTAAAATTCACCTGATATCAATTTAATTATCATGGGAGGTGCAGAATGAAGGCAAGGAGAATGGGGATTTTTAAGGTAATTTTGGTCATCTTACCTTTAGTTGCTCTTTATCTTACACCAGCAACGGCTTCTGCTTCCAAGACAAAACCTATAGTACTGGGCACTACTGACAAGATCACAGTTCTTGATCCGGCAAAAACTTACGATTTTTACACCTGGGAGGTATTCCACAACATTGGAGAAGGACTGCTAAAATACAAACCAGGTACAACTGAATTGATGCCAGGAATTGCAAAGTCTTACAAGGTTAGCTCCGATGGATTTGAGTATACCTTTAAACTGCGAGAGGGTCTAAAATTCACCGATGGACAGCCGCTAAATGCTGCAGCAGTTAAATGGTCTATAGATCGAGTCATGAGGTTAAAGCTCGATCCTTCCTGGCTGGTCTCAGCATTTGTTAAAAGGGTAGAAGTTGTGGATAACTATACCGTAAAATTTGTATTAAAAAAACCGGTTTCTTTTTTCCCTTCTTTAGTTACCACCACACCTTACATTCCGGTAAGCTCTAAGTCTTACCCTGCAGATAAAGTTGCAGAGCCTACGGTAGGGCACTATGGACCTTATAAAATTAAAAAATGGGTTAGAGATGTAGAGCTTGTCCTGGAGGCTAACCCGGATTACTATGGCCCTCAGCCCAAATCAAAACTTTTTGTAGTAAAATTTTACAAGAATGCTGCTACGATGAGACTGGCACTGGAGACTGGAGAGATTGATGTTGCCTGGAAGAGTTTAAGACCTATAGATATAAAGAGTTTAAAGAGTAAGGGAAAACAAAAAATTCTGGAAGTTCCAGGCCCCTATATTCGTTATATTATCTGCAGATGTAACAAACCACCCTTTGATGATGTCCGCTTAAGAGAGGCTGTTGCTGCTGCTATAGATAGAGATAGAATATGCAGGGAAGCTTATAAAGGCACGGTTAAACCTCTTTACAGTATGGTTCCTATGGGAATGTGGAGCCATATAGATGCCTTTAAACAGGAGTACGGTGAGCGTAACCTGGAACTGGCAAAAAAACTTCTAACTGAGGCAGGATATAGCAAAGAAAATCCCTTTGAAATTGAGTTATGGTATACTCCTACCCACTATGGAGATCTGGAGGCTGATGTAGCAGCCATAATAAAAGAGAGTCTTGAGGAAACAGGGCTGATAAAGGTAACTCTTAAGAGTGCTGAGTGGGCTACATATGCTGCTAAATATATAACTGCAGGAACTATGCCTATTTTCCTTCTTGGCTGGTATCCAGATTACATAGATCCAGATGATTATACCACTGTTTTCCTCCACTCCAAATGGTCACCGGATATGGGTGTTTTTTACAGTAATCCCACAATGGATAATCTTCTTGATAAAGCCAGAACCGAAATTGAAATAAAAAATCGAACCGAGCTTTACAAAAAAGTACAAAAGCTAATGGCCAAAGAAGCACCGGTGATACCTCTTTTCCAGGGAATACTGACCGCCGCTACTCAACCCAATATAGAAGGTGTAATTTTAGATCCCGTTATGTTACTCAGGTATTACCTTATATATCGGAAATAAGAAGCTATCTCTATGCGGCAGCTTCTTATTTTTTGATCTTAGCTTCCTCCCCTTCCAGAAAGGAAGGGGAGGTTTACTTTAAGTTGTAAAAATGGCCTCACTGAAAGTATACATTGTAAGAAGAGTGTTGCTGGCTATCCCTATGATTTTTATTCTTCTCAGTATAGTGTTTTTAATAATGAGGGTAGCCGGTGACCCGGTTAGTGCTATACTTGGTGGTCATGCGCCACAGGAACAAATAGAGCAAATAAAACAGCAATTAGGACTTAATAAGCCCATTATATTTCAATTTTTCGGTTACATCGGACAGCTCCTGCGGGGAAATCTGGGAAGATCACTGATATGGGGACAAAGACCTGTAGTAAATGAAATTTGGGATCATTTTCCAGCAACTCTGGAGCTTTCTATATCTGCCTTTCTCATAAGTATAATCATTGGCATATTTACCGGAACAGTTGCCGCTACTCACCGTAACAGATTCCTTGATCATACTTTTCGATTATACGGTATTATCACCTATGGGCTTTTCATTCCCTGGATTGGAATAATGCTACAGCTTTTATTTGGAGTTTATCTTGGCCTGTTGCCAATCGGAGGAAGAATAGGAACCCTTATGGAACCTAAGAGCATTACCGGACTTTACGTTCTGGATAGCCTACTTACTCTAAACTTCGATAGCCTTGTTAGTGCTATCAAACACTTAATTTTACCTTCTGTAACTCTTGGGGTTTATCTATCGGGAATTTACACCCGCCTTACCCGAACTCACCTAATGGAAACTCTGGAAAAGGATTTTATAAAAGCTGCCAGAGCAAGAGGACTGTCTGAAAGAGCTGTTATTTACAAACATGGCCTGAAAAATGCATTTATTCCTATACTTACAATGATGGGTCTGCAATTTGCACTTTTGCTTGTAGGAGCAGTGCTAACCGAGATAACATTTTCCTGGCCTGGAATGGGAACTCTTTTATTTGAAAGAATAACCTATCGAGACTTTACCACAGTCCAGGGAATTATTGTCTTTTTTGCTCTAATAGTAGTTACCGTAAATCTTCTTGTTGACATTATCTATGCTTACATAGACCCCCGAATAAGATACTGAGGAAAAATGGTAGAAATAAAGTATTCACCTTCTAAATTTATTGTATCTAAGCTTAAAAGTATCTGTCCGAGAAAGGGAACCGAATATTTCGCCCTTATAGGATTTATAATAATTTTGTCCATTATTTTAATGGCTATTTTCGCTCCTTTTATTGCTCCCTATAATCCAATTAAAAAAGTGGGGGGTATTCTCGAGGAACCAAATGGAAGATTTATCTTGGGGACAGATGGTCTTGGGAGAGACATTTTCAGTAGAATTATATTTGGAGCCAGAACGGCTATTTCTGTTACCTTTCTTGCAGTTATCATTTCCCTTTCCTTTGGAGTATTACTGGGCCTTTTATCAGGATATATTGGAGGTAAATTTGACAGCATTTTTTCACTTGTTATGGATGCAATATATTCCTTTCCTGGTCTTATCTTAGCTATAGTTTTATCAGCTATGTTAGGACCCGGGATACTAAATACAGCCATAGCAATAGCTGTTATTTATACCCCAACTTACTTCAGGATGGTAAGAGGATTAGTTCTATCTTTGAAGGAAAGTCTGTTTGTAGAAGCAGCAAGAGCTATAGGTGCTAAGGATAGAACCATAGTTTTTAAATATATCTTCCCAAATGTTATATCCTCTGTTCCCATAGTGTTATCCCTTAACGCAGCCGATGCTGTACTTACACTTGCAGCTTTAAGTTTTCTTGGACTTGGACTCCCAGCTCCAACTCCAGATTGGGGATTTGACCTAAAGGCAGGACATGCCTACCTTGCTTCAAAAATATGGTGGCCAAGTACATTTCCTGGTCTTATGATTGTAATACTTACTCTGGGCTTTAGTTTACTGGGAGAGGGAATAAATGAAATATTAACCCCAGAGTTAAGGAGATAAAGTTGGAGGCTCTTCTCCGGATTAAAAATTTAAAGGTCTACTACTATTTAAGAGAAGGGGTGGTTAAAGCAGTTGATGGAGTTAATTTTTCTATGAGGAAAGGGGAAACCGTGGGGTTAGTTGGAGAATCAGGATCGGGAAAATCCACTCTGGGTCTTTCTATATTAAAGCTTGTTCCATCACCAGGAAAAATAGTTGATGGGCAGATACTATTTGATAGCAAAGATATTACCAAATTAGATAATAAAAAAATGCGAATGATCAGAGGAAAACAGGTTTCTATGGTTTTTCAAGATCCAATGACTTCGCTAAATCCCCTCATGAGGATAGAGGATCACTTAACTGAAACAATAAAAACCCACCAAAAAGTAACACAGGAAGAGGCTAAAGAGAAAGCCGCACTTTTGTTAGGTGAGGTTGGAATCCCACCGGAGAGAGCCAAAGATTACCCCCATCAATTTAGTGGTGGAATGAGACAAAGAGTTGGAATAGCACTGGCAATAGCTTTAAATCCCGATCTTCTAATAGCAGATGAATTCACATCCTCTCTTGATGTGATAGTTCAGTTCCAGATATTAAATTTAATGAAAAAACTAAAGGCTTCATACAATATGGGGATGATCTTTATCTCACATGACATCAGTTTGGTTTCAGAAATTGCCGATAAAATTGCCCTAATGTATGCTGGTCAAATAGTTGAATTTGCACCAGCAGATGCTTTTTTTGAGGAACATCTTCATCCCTATTCAGAAGCACTCTTAAATTCAGTACCCAATGTTCAATTATCTGATCAAAAGCTAAGTTATATTCCTGGTATGCCTCCGGATCTTGTTAATCCTCCTAAGGGATGTAGATTTTATCCTCGCTGTCCATACGCTAAGGATTTATGCAGGGAAAAGGAGCCTCCTTTAATTGAGGTTAAACCAGATTATATGGTTAAATGCTTCAGATATGATGAAAAGAGAAGTTGAACTTAAAGTTGTTAATTTAAAAAAATACTTTCCAGTACAAAAGAGTTTTCTGGAGAGGTTATTTTCTAAAAAAATCGAGTATGTGCAGGCAGTTAATGAAATAAGCTTCCAGGTGAAAAAGGGAGAGGTTTTTTCTCTGGTGGGAGAAAGCGGATGTGGGAAAACGACTACTGGAAGACTAATTGTACGTCTTATTGATCCTACAGGGGGAAAGATCTTCTTCAAGGGAAAGGATGTTACTTCTTTAAAGGGGGAGAGCTTAAGAGAATTCAGAAAGTATGCACAGATAATATTTCAGAACCCTTACGCCTCGCTTAATCCCAAAATGAGAATAGGTGAGGCTATGGGAGATCCCCTTGAAATTCACGGAATAGCTACAGGGGAGAAAAAAAAGAAAATTGTTTTTGAAATGCTGGAAAAGGTAGGTCTGGAACCGGCTAAAAAATTCTATGGTGTTTACCCTTTTGAGTTAAGTGGTGGACAAAGACAGAGAATCGCAATAGGACGTGCAATGATATTAAATCCAGAATTAGTTGTAGCTGATGAGCCTATCTCAATGATTGATGTTTCTTTGAGAGCAAAGATACTCGAGCTAATGCTTACGTTAAAGGATGAGAAAAACTTAACCTACATTTTTATAACCCACGACTTAGCGGTAGCTAAATACATCTCGGATTGGATAGGTATTATGTATTTGGGAGAGATCGTTGAGATAGGAAGAAAAGAACAGATATTCTCCACTCCTTTACATCCATACACCAAAGCTTTACTTTCAGCTATACCTGTTCCCAATCCTAAAAGAAAAAGAGAGGACATTCAGTTAAAAGGAGAGGTTCCAAGTTCCATTAACCCACCTTCTGGCTGTAAATTTCATCCCCGATGTAATTTTGCTATGGAAAAATGCAGGAGTTCAAAACCTCCTTTGCAACTGTTAGAAAAGGACCATCAGGTAGCCTGTCATTTATTTTAATTTTAGATATAATTATAC
>JAGGTG010000032.1 GCA_021163905.1 Candidatus Aerophobota bacterium | reverse complement strand
GAGTATGTTAGTAAAAAAATCCATATTTTTCCTTATTTTATTGCTTTTTATCTTCATTTTCCTGGGAGCTGGATTAGGATACTTTATATCAACACTGTATAACCTTCCAAAGATCGAACAACTTGAGAACTACCATCCCAGTCAAACAACAACAATTTATTCTGAGAATGGAGAACTACTTGCTGAATTTTTTCTGGAAAAAAGAGAAGTTGTTCCTCTCTCTAAAATTTCTCCTTTTGTTAAAAAAGCCTTTATAGCTGTGGAAGACAGTAGATTTTATCAACATCCCGGCATTGACATAATCCGAATACTAAAGGCAATCTGGTTTGATGTTGTTACCAGAAGTAGAGCACAGGGAGCAAGTACCATCACCCAGCAACTTGCAAGGAGTCTGTTCCTGACTCAGAAAAAAACCCTCTCCAGAAAAATAAAGGAAATCATTCTGGCAATTGAAATTGAAAAAAAATACAGCAAAGATGAGATCCTAAAAATGTACCTAAATCAGATATACTTTGGCCATGGAATATACGGTGTTGCTGAAGCGGCATCTTTTTACTTTAATAAGCCGGTAAGTAAACTCAGCCTTGCAGAATCGGCTCTACTGGCTGGAATACCAAAAAGCCCCGGTAAGTATTCCCCTCTTTACAATCCCAGGAATGCTCTGAAAAGGCGAAATTACGTTCTTCACAGGATGTACGAGGTTGGATTTATTACAAAGAGCCAGATGGAAAAAGCAAAAAACTTACCTCTTGGGGTGAGTATTGATCAAAAAAAGATGGAGAGAAGACATATTTACTTTGCCCCTTACTTTGCTGAGTGGGTACGCCAAATTATAGCAAAAAAATATGGGTATGATGCTCTCTGGAGAGGAGGGCTTAAAGTATACACCACCCTTGATATTAAAATGCAAAAAGCTGCAGAAGAGGCACTTTTACCCTACCTTAAGAAAAATAATTTCCAAGGAGCTCTTCTGGCAATGGACCCCCACACAGGATTCGTAAAAGCTATGGTTGGCGGAAGAGATTTTAATGAATCTCAATTTAATAGAGCTACTCAGGCTCACAGACAAACCGGGTCGGCATTTAAGCTCTTCACATATACAGCTGCTATTGACAGTGGAAAGTTTACCCCTGTTAGTTCTTTCTTTGATAGTCCTATTATTTTTCCAACCAGGAAAAGGGTAATAAAAAGTGGACAGATAAAAAAAATAAGAGGTTACTGGTCTCCAAAAAACTACGAAAATTATTACTGGGGGAAGGTTTATCTATGGGAAATGTTAGCTCATTCCATAAATGTAGCATCGGTTAAACTTCTGCAAAAGGTGGGTGTGTCAACTGTAATAAAATACGCAAGAAAAATGGGTATTGAAAGTCCTCTTAATGCTGATCTTACTCTTACTCTTGGAACATCATCCCTGAGTTTACTTGAAATGGTAAGAGGCTATGCCACAATAGCAAACTACGGGATAAGAATGACCCCTATATTTATTTTAAAAGTAAAAGATTCACAGGGGAAAATTATTGAGGAAAATTTTCCCAGGGGGAAGGCTGTCCTTTCTCCGCAAACTTCCTTTGTAATGATAGATCTTTTAAAAAAGGTCATAGAAAAGGGAACGGGTCAAAGAGTAAGATGGTTGGGGTTTAACCGTCCCTGTGCAGGGAAAACAGGGACAGTTGGCTGGACAGGAGAGGAAAATACAGATAAAACAATGGATGCCTGGTTTATTGGATTTACTCCGGACCTTGTAGCAGGAGTGTGGATTGGCAAAGATGATGGGTCCCCTCTTGGAGAAAAAATAACAGGCAGTGTTGGAGCAATTCCAGTCTGGACAAAATTCATGAAAAAATCCTTGGAAGGAAAACCCGTAAAAGATTTCCCATGTCCTCCTGGAATTGTATTTAAAAAAATAGATCTTAACACAGGTCTTCTGGCTCCGACCAATGATAAAAATTCCGAGTGGTTTGCCTTTTTAAAAGGAACTGCTCCCCATAGATATGCCTCAAAAGCTAAAACTCTGGTTAAAGAGTTTAATCCTTCGAGATTTTCCTCGCTATGGATTAAAAAACAACTTAAAATATAAAAATATTCAAGGGGGTGATTTTAATGTTTGACAAAACAAAGGATCCTGTTTGCAAGAAAAAAATAAGGAAAAAAGAAGCTGTAGCTACCTCTGAATATGAAGGAAAGCTCTACTACTTTTGCTCTCAAAAATGTAAAGAGGAATTCGATAAAGATCCTGAAAAATACATTTAATCCTCTCAGCAAATTCTAATGAGAACAAAAATCATCACTTTAACCACAGATTTTGTATCTGATCTTTACGTTGGTCAGATGAAAGGAGTGATACTCTCCATTAATCCCGAAGTTAAGCTGATTGATCTTACCCATAAGATTAAAAGTTTTAATATCCTTGAGACTGCTTTTTTTATCTGGCAGGTGTGTCCTTCTTTTCCTGATGAGACCATTCATCTCATAGTTGTAGATCCTGGTGTAGGATCAGATAGAACAGCACTAATCATCCGCACTGAAAGACACCTTTACATAGGCCCAAACAACGGAATTTTCCACTTTATTGAGGAAAATCAGGAGGTAAGAGAGGTTGTTAAAATAAATACAAAAGCCTTTAAAAATTCCTCAGCTACCTTTCAGGGAAAAGATATCTTTGCTCCACTGGCCTCTTTACTTTCCACAGGAAGAAAAATGGAAAAATTTGGAGAAAGAGTGGACAAAAAGATAATTGAAAAATTAAATCTACCCGAGGGATGTATCTTGTATATCGATGATTTTGGAAATATTATAACCAATATAAAAAAGGAATTCTCTCCTGGAGAAAAATTAACAGTAATGTATAAGGGGAAAAAGGTAAAGGTAACCTTCGCCCGAACCTTTTCTGATGTTCAGGAAGGTAGCTATCTTGTTCTTAAGGGAAGTTCAGGTTACCTTGAAATTGATAAAAATAAAGCATCGGCAGCTAAGGCTCTTGGAGCACAAGTTGGAGATAAGATTGGAATCTTTAAGGAAAGCTAACTGCTCTCAGCCTCTTTTCTAATTATATCAGCCATATCAGTCATCTCCCAGGTAAACTCCGGTTCTTCTCTACCAAAATGGCCATAAACGGCGGTTTTTCTGTAAATGGGACGACGTAAATTTAACTTTTCGATTATCCCCTTAGGGGAAAGAGGGAAACATTTATAAACTATTTTTCTTATTTTAGAATCAGGAATTTTTCCCGTATCAAATGTATCTATCATTAAAGAAACAGGCTCACTTACACCTATAACATAGGCAATTTGAACCTCACATTTGGTAGCTATGCCACTTGCAACAATGTTCTTTGCTATATAACGTGCCATATAAGAACCAGAACGATCAACCTTTGTTGGATCTTTACCGGAAAAGCATCCTCCTCCGTGAGAACCTACCCCTCCATAGGTATCCATAATTATCTTTCTTCCGGTAAGTCCTGTATCAGCTTGAGGTCCTCCTATTTTAAAACTACCCGTAGCATTCACATAGTAGCTCATCTCTGGATCTCTGTATTTATCAGGAATACATGGTTTTATAACTACTTCGATTAATTCATCCTCTATATCTTCCACCTCAACCTCAGAGGAATGTTGAGCAGAAATAACCACCGCTTTTACACTTTTTGGAATTCCATTTTCGTACTCTACGGTTACCTGAGACTTACCATCAGGACGAAGGTAGGGAAGTATCTTCTTTTTTCTCACCTCAGCCAATCTCCTGGTTAATCTGTGAGCCAGTACTATAGGCAGGGGCATGTACTCTGGAGTTTCAGTTGTAGCATAGCCAAACATCATACCCTGATCCCCTGCTCCGTCCTTATCCACTCCCAGGGAAATATCAGGAGATTGTTCATGAATGGAGGTAACCACAGCACAACTTTTATAATCTATTCCATAGCTTGCATGAGTATAACCTATTTCCTTAAGTACATTCCTTGCTATTGAAGGTATATCCACATAACAGCTGGTGGTAATCTCTCCAGCTATAAAGACAAGACCGGTAGTTACCAGAGTTTCACAGGCAACTCTTCCCATGGGGTCTTTTTCAAGAATAGCATCTAAAACTCCATCGGAAATTTGATCGGCAATTTTATCCGGATGTCCCTCTGTTACCGACTCAGAGGTAAACAAATAATTACTTCTTCCCATTTTTCCCTCCCCTCTCTACTACCAGGAAATTACAATCCTTCTCTTTCTATTATTTTTTCTATTTCTTCAACCGTCTCAGCCTTCATCAAATCCTGTCTGGCTTTCTTACGACGGAGAAAGCGGGAGACAGTTGCAAGTGCCTTTAGATACTCTCCCGAGGCATCTTGAGGAGCTCCCAGCATAAAAAAAAGGTAAACAGGTTCCTTATCCAAAGCATCAAAATCTATTCCCTCCCTGGATATTCCAAAAGCTCCTACTAATGACTTTATAGCTTTCGAGCGGGCATGAGGTATAGCTATATTATAACCGATCCCCGTGCTTCCCAATTCTTCTCTTTCCTTTATAACACGCAAAAACTCTTCTCTATCGGTTACCTTTCCTGTTTTTTCCAGCAGGGAAACAAGTTCTTCCAACACCTCTTCTTTGGTCTTTGCAGCAAGCCTTGGGCTAATTGCTTTTTTATCTAAAAAGTTTTTTAACTGCACCTTCCCCTCCTTATTTTATTCAGGTTCAATTAAACCAAAAGTTCCATCCTCCCTTCTATAAATAACATTTACATTATTCGTTTCGGCATTTAAAAAGACAAAAAAATTATCCTTAGACAGATTAAGTTGCATAACCGCCTCATCAACACTCATTGGCTTTGCCAGTTCACGTTTAACCTTAACTACAGCTGGTCTATCTTTAGTCTCTTCCCCACCTACCTGCATTCTTAATCCGGGATTTTTTGCACCTACTGTTACTCTGTGAGATTTTTTCTTTTCCTTATACTTTTTAGATTGCCTTACGACTTTATCAATAGCATCCTCTATTGAAGAATAAAGATCGGCTGCATTTCCCTTGCCGTTTATTCTTAATCCTTTGGCTGTCAGGGTGATCTCGGTTTCATAACCGGTTTTTTCTGATTTTAAAATAACATAGCAGGAAATAATACCCTTAAAATATCTATTTAACTTTTTAATTTTTTTCTGGATAAAATCCTCAATATCCTTGGTCACGCTTATTTTTATACCATTTATCTCAACTTTCATTTGAATTTTTTCTCCTGATTGTTTTTAAAACAAACCCCGGCCAAATCTTATAAATAAAGTTAAAGTCTGGTTTTTTTACCTTTACCTTCAATCATAATTATTCAGCCGGGCTTATTTTCCTTAGGATTATCTACGTTTCACTACATTGACTGCCTGAAGACCACGTTCGGTTTCCTGAACATCAAAAGATACTTTATCACCTTCTTTAAGACTTTTAAACCCCTCCTGGACAATGTTGGAAAAATGCACAAACACATCTTTCCCATTAGCTCGAGAGATAAACCCATAACCCTTACGGTCATCAAACCACTTGACCGTTCCTTCTTCTGACATACACACACCCCCTTACAGTATTAATTTTGGCAAAGCTCGCCAATTATAACACTCCTCTTAAAAATGTCAACCAAAACTTTGAAATTGGGGACACTTTTTCCACAAATATTCCTCTACAGGGCTCCTGGGTATCCCACGGATTAATTGAGGGGAAAATACTTTCCCTCTCAACGCTTCGCTCGCTGCTCCCCCTGATAAAAGGGCTCCCTGGGTATCCCACGGAAGACGGCCTCGCCAGAGTTTGGTATCACCTCTAACTTCT
>JAGGTG010000117.1 GCA_021163905.1 Candidatus Aerophobota bacterium | reverse complement strand
CTCAAGTATTACTCCCACACACATCACACGAAGACTTGCTGCTCTTACTCCTGATAGTCCCCACTGAGAAGTTAAAAATTCTGTTCCTACCCATACTCCCCATATAAGAAAAGCTCCAATAATAGCCCCAAGGTTATTACCACTTCCTCCCGCAATCAACATTACCCAGATTAAAAAAGTTCCAAAAAAAGGCTCAAAGCTACTTGCATCAATAAAACGGGCATAATGTGCGTATAGACTCCCGGCCATACCCATTACCATTGCCCCAAGAACAAAGGACTGCATTTTAAACCAGAATACATTCTTACCAGCAGTGCCTGTTGCTATCTCATCCTCTCTTATAGCTCTCAGCACTCTTCCCCAGGGAGACCTTATCATTCTTTCCACTGTCCAGTAAATTAACCCTATAATTAAAATTACCAGTCCCAAATAAAACCAGTTGTAAGCGTTAGATACAAGGCTTTGAACCCAGGAAGGAGCCTGAGGGTTTGTATCAAGAAAATGCTGTACCCAGTTCTCTATAGGAGTGAAAAGGGGTGATGGAATATGTTTAATACCCCAGACAGAGTTGGTAAGCCAGCTCTCATTTTTTAACACTAACCTAATGACCTCAGCTATCCCAATTGTTGCAATAGCAAGGTAATCTTCCTTTAATCTGAGGGTGGGAATAGCTATAAGGAAGGCAATAAATCCAGATACAAGAGCTGCCGATATAAAACCCACTATCCAGGGAAGTTGAAAACCACCAAATGTTCTCCAATCCATAGGACCGGGAGGTGGCCCTGAAATGAGAGCCGAAGTATATGCTCCTATTGCATAAAACCCGGCAATACCTATATTGAAAAGACCTGTATAACCAAACTGGATATTTAATCCCAGAGAAAGAATGGCAAATATACCTGCAGTTATACCAAAAAATACTGCATAGTTTAAAATTCTAATTAAAATATCCATCTTTATTTTTCTCCCAACAGTCCCCTTGGTTTAACAAGTAGCATAACTATCATTATTATAAAAGCAACTGCAGGCTTATAGGAAGTGGGGATAAATGCAGTAGAAACCTCTCCTGAAAGCCCAATAACCATTCCACCAAGTATTGCTCCGTAAGGGCTTCCTACTCCTCCAAGAACTACAGCAGCAAATATAAAAAGAAGCATATCCCAACCAAAATTAGGAGTTATAAACTTATTCTCAATTCCAGCAAGTATCCCTCCAGCAGCTGCAAGGGCTGATCCAATTGCCCAGGTCCAGTTAATAACACTTTCTGTATCTATTCCTGAGACTCTGGCAAGGTCCATATTATCAGAGGTTGCACGCATTGCCTTACCCATCTTTGTATTCTTTAGAAAAAGATGTAGGAAAATAACTAAAAAAATTGCTACACATATAATAAAGACCTCATCTGGCTTTATCCTTACTCCAAGAAAAGGAATCCGTTCAGTAATTTGAATTTTCTTTATATAATAACGTGGTTGTGGCCCCCATACAAACTGAATAAAGTTTCTTAGAACAAAGGAAACACCAACTGAGGCAATGAGAAGGGTAACACTTCCGGTGGTACGGAGTCTCCTGTATAAAATCTTGTCAATAACAATGGCCACCACTCCTGTTGTTATCATGCCAAGAATAAAAGCTAAAATAAGTGGTAGGCCAAAGGAAAGAGGGTAAAGAGGTTGAGTTGGTAGGTTAGCTACTCTAAAAATTGCAAGAAAAAAGAGGGCCACAAATGCCCCCAGGCTCATAATATCTCCATGAGCAAAATTGGCAAATTTAAGGATCCCATATGTCAAAGAAAGCCCAATTGCTCCTAAGGTTATTATACTTCCTGAAATAATTCCATATACAACTAATTGAGGAATTCTCGATGCAATATCCACTTACATCTCCTGCAACCCTTTCTATTGGCCACCGACTTATTAGCACCTTAAATCATTCTTCGTATTCATGCATCAATGTGTTAGTTACTCCCCCAGGTATAATTTGCCAATTTCCTCATTGTTCAAAAGAGCCTCACCTGTATCTTCAAATCTATTACGCCCCATAGCAAGTACATATCCTCTGTGGGATACTTCCAGGGCTTTCCTGGCATTTTGCTCCACCATAAGTATAGATATACCAGTTTGATTGATCTTTATTATTTTGTCAAAAATCATCTGGATAAGTTTGGGTGCTAATCCCGCAGATGGCTCATCCAGGAGGAGAAGTTTTGGATCAAGCATGAGAGCTCTTCCAATAGCTACCATCTGACGTTGTCCTCCACTTAGTTTCCTGGCTTTTGCTTTTCTTTTTTCTTTTAAGTCTGGAAATATCTGGTAAATTTCATCCATCCTTTTTTTATAATCATCCTTTCTGATAAAAGCTCCCATCTCAAGATTCTCATCCACAGTTAGAGAAGGAAATACATTATCCGATTGCGGAACGTAACATATTCCTTCTTTTACTATTTGGTCAGGATCCTTTCCGGTAATATCCCTGCCATTAAAAATTATTCTGCCCTCACTTAGTTTCAAAAGCCCAAGAATCGCTTTCATTAAAGTAGATTTACCTGCGCCATTTGGGCCAATAATTGAAACAATCTCCCCTTCCTCTACCCTGCAACTAACTCCATGCAGAATCTCTGTATCTCCATAACCAGCTTTTATATTATCTACTTCAAGTACTGTCACATTTAAACTCCCAGATATGCCTCGAGAACCTGCTTATCTTTCTTAATTTCCTCGGGAGTTCCTTCTGTCATCTTCTTCCCCTTATTCATGACAATTACTCTATCGCACAAGTAAGTGACAAGGTCCATATCATGTTCAATTAAAAAAAAGGTCATTCCTCTATCCCGAAGTTCTTCTATGCTCTTAACCAGTTTTTTCATCAAAGTTCGATTCACCCCTGCACCTGGCTCATCCAGCAAAATTACTCTTGGATCAGACATAAGTATTTTAGCAAGTTCAAGCAGTTTTTTTTGTCCGGAGGAAAGATTTTTGGCGTATTCATCTTTAAGATCAATAAGCTCCAGAAATTCGAGTATTTTCAAGGCCTTTTCCATATTCTCCTTTTCCTGCATTTTTACAAGACGAGAACGAAACAAACTGTTAAAGATATTCTCCCCAATTTGATTCTTGGGAACAAGCATTAAATTTTCAAGAACCGTCATTTCTTTAAACTCTCTTGGTATCTGGAAAGTTCTGGAAATAGATTTTCGTGCAATCTCATGAGAGGGTAGTCCATCAATCCTATCTCCCATAAACCAGATCTCTCCCCCATCTGGCTTGTAAAGTCCACTTATTAAATTAAAAAGGGTGGTTTTCCCAGCTCCATTGGGCCCAATTAAGCCCGTAATGGAACCTTCCTCTACACGGAGGGAGCATCTATCTACAGCTTTTACCCCTCCGAATCTCTTCTCGAGTTCTCTTATCTCTAACATTCTCCTCTCCTCAACAAAACAGAACTTTGTTGATACAAAAAATAATTTAAAAAATGAAAAAGTCAAGTTTTTGTTATATAAAATGAGTAAAACTGGAAGTGCAGATCTGACCCTACCAGGATCAGAATAATATTTTCTCTTTCAAAAAGGAACTTGGAACATGTTTAAGAGTAAAAATTTTTTCAATTGTTAATCGAACAGTTAAGCAACTATCATATTTAATCCATACATTTATTATAGTAAGCTCGGCTCTTTTATTTATAGCAGGTCTTGTGCTGGAGTTTATCCCTGGATACAAAGTACCAGCACAGATAATACTTTCAGGTGTTGTTGCTACAGAAAAATTTATCGATCGATTTGCCAGATTCTACACCCCTGCGGTGATACTATTTGCCGTAGCCGTGGGAGATATGGGACTTAGCCTAGCGGTAATATTAAACTCCTTGAGAATAGGCAGGATAACCGGTATTTCACTAAGAAAACCATTCAAATCCTATAACCATCAAAACACTAGCTACCCCTGTAGTAACCAGAGCTGGTATACTACCGTATTTTAACCACTGCTTGAAAGTAAGTGGATATTTGGTTCTTTCAGCCAATCCCATAGCCACCACTCCTGCAGAAGAACCTATAGGGGTACCGTTACCACCAAAACCAACTCCTATAGCCAATGCCCACCATATAGGACTTGTATTTACACCTAGAGCAGCTATATGCTTTATTATGGGGATCATTGCAGCAGTATAGGGAACATTATCTATTAAAGACGATAAGACAAAAGAAAACCAGATGACTATAAGAGTAAGCCCTATAGGATTGGAGGAAACTCTGTTAATTCCATTTGCCAGTATTTTAAAAAATCCAGCCTGGTCAACTCCCCCCACAATAACAAAAAGTGCAGCAAAAAATAGCAAAACTGGCCATTCTATTTGTGAGAATACCTCCTTGGGGTCCGGACGAACTAAAATCAAGGTAATCGTTGCACCTATTAGAGCTATAAAAGAGGATCGAAGATGATGTATCTCCTCTGTAACAAATAAGACAACTACTATTATAAGAGCTATTATGCATTTTAACAACATGGCTTTTTCCCTGATAGCATCCCACTCATTCATTTTTAAAATTTCCCGTACTCTCTCCTCTTTTCTAACCAAACAGGAGGAGCAAAGAAATCTTGAAATTAGCAAACTTATCCCTATGGCGATAAGGGAAATTGGCATAAGGTGAATTAAAAAATCATTGAAGCTAAAGGTAGAAGCTGAACTAATCATAATATTGGGAGGATCTCCCACAAGAGTGCCTACTCCACCAATATTGGATAAAACAACTTCCTCTATTAAAATAGGTAAAGCAGTGATACCCAAGATATCACTTACCAGTAAAGTCACAGGAGCAACCAGAAGTACCGTTGTCACATTGTCAATAATCATTGAAACAAAAGCGGTAATTAACCCCAGGGCTACCATTAATTTCCAGGGATTTCCCTTTGCAAATTTAGCTCCTTTAATGGCAAGATACCTAAAAAAACCAGTTTTTCTTAAAATAACTACAATGGTCATCATTCCAAATAAAAGCCCCAATGTGTCAAAATCTATGGCTTCCAGAGCCTGTTGCTGAGTATAAAAACCCCTGAGATCCCCAAAAGCTACCATCAAAGTGGCCCCAACCAGGGCAACTATACTGCGATGTACCTTTCCATAGACAAAAAAGACAAAACTAACAACAAATATAATTAAGGAAACAACTATATTTAACAATTACCACTCCAATGAAATTGATTTTGATAACTAAAATTCAGCTCACCTTTGTAATAAAAAAGCCATCACTTCCTCTTTGTATAAAATAAAACATAGGGGAGGAAGAGATGGCTAAACAACATAAGATCGCACAATTTCTTTTTTTACTGGTCTGATTCTTTCTGTATCAAATCCTCATATTCTGTGGAGGTAAGTAGCGAATCTAATTCTGAAGGATCAACAATTTTTATCTTCACCAACCATCCTTCACCGTAAGGGTCTTTGTTAACAGATGAGGGATCCTCACTTAATTTCTCATTTACCTGTACCACCTCTCCACTAACAGCTGTAGCCACCTCAAAATTATTTTTCTCCAGAATTATCTTAGTTCCCTCCAGAAAATCCTTATCATCATCTACCAGCAGAATTCTTCTTCTCATTGCACTCATTACTTTTTGCCTCCTTATCCAGAACGAGGCAAAAGTCTCACTTCCTCTACAAAGGATACCAGTAAATGCTTTGTTGGTGGAGCTTCTTGAGTAACTTTTCTGAAAGGAAAATCGAAAGATCCTTTACAAGTGGGCAAGAGAAAATAACAGACAGATAGAATAAAAGACGACCCTCGAGCTGGCAGTACATTTTCTACTTTTTAACCTAATTTTTTAATACATTTTTATCATACCAAATTAATTTAATTCTGGCAAGAGAGAAAACCTGACATTGGGACACTTTTTGATAACTATGTGGGCTCCTGGGTATTCTTGCGGGA
>JAGGTG010000207.1 GCA_021163905.1 Candidatus Aerophobota bacterium | reverse complement strand
GAAATATACAGAAACAGCGCAGAGCTTCTTAAAGTTCCGGGTTTTAAGCAGATTATTTCAGAATATAAAAGAGTGGTGAGAAAAGCAGGAGAGGAAGTGGCTACCAATTTGAAACTTTCTAAGGATACTATCCTACAATTAAAAAAACCAATTATTTCAGATGATCAATATATAAGACTTGCCAACCAGAATTGGGACAGACTACTGTTGAATAAATAAGGGAAGAGGAAAAGATGAAAATATATATCTTACCGGTTAACAAACAGTTTCAGCCAGAATCTCAGCCACTTCAATATCCACCTCATAATGAAGATTATGGTGTAGAGCAGGATTTCCATAAATATATTTTAAGACACGAAGAACTTCTTACCAGAAATCCTGATAAGGCAGATTGGCATTATTTGCCAATTTACTGGAATCGCTGGCATATATCCCATGATTTTGCCCTAACAGGATTGGAAGAGTTACAGCAGGAGGTATCAAGATGTATTCTTGATGATACTAAAACCTTTACTATCTGTCAGTATGCTGCTGGTCCTTTGGTTAATCTTGGCAAAACTGTTGTGTTTTTTTCCTCACGTAATACCAAAGAGGGCATTGATATACCCTTACTTTGTTCCCCTCATGAGAAGCCTCCTGTTATGCCACCCAAGAAGTATCTTGCCTGTTTTAACGGTACAATAGTTCGCCATCCACTAAGGCGGGAGATGGTAAATCAGCTTAAAGGTCAGGAAGATATCTATATTGGTGGTATGGTAGAGACAAAGTTATTTGTAAAGATAATTATGGAATCGTACATTGCTCTTTGTCCGAGAGGATACGGTGGTAGTTCCTATCGATTTTTTGAGGCTATGCAGTTGGGTGTGGTACCTTTTTTAATTGGCGATATAGACACAAGACCATTTAAGAGGTATATAAATTGGGATGAAATTAGTTTTTTCTCCAGTAGTATATCTGAGGTTCAGGATAGATTAGCTTCCCTGAGAAAATCAGATAAATCTAAATTACTATTAATGGGTAAAAAAGCTTTTATCTGCTGGAGGGATCATCTAAATTACCAAAAATGGTGTCCTTATGTAATTAAAGAACTGGAGGAGATTATATGCAAATAAATCAAAAAAAGGAGGGGGAGGTTTACACTTTTTTCTTAAATGGTCGCTTTGATGCTCATTCTGCGGGAGAAGTGGAGGAAAAGCTGGACTTGGCTGTATCTCAGGGAGCACAAAAATTGCTTGTAGACCTGAGTGGTGTGGAGTATATAAGTAGTGCTGGATTAAGGGTTCTTCTGGCGATAGCCAAAAAGTTAAAAGAAAAAGAGGGTCAGATTAAACTGTGCTGTCTTCAACCCTATGTAAAGGAAGTTTTTGATGTTGCCGGACTTACCCAGATTTTCAAAATTTACGGCACTCATCAGGAAGGGATAGATAGCTTTTAGTTTTTTATATAGCAGGAGTAAAACAGGGAATCTAAAAGGAGAAAATGGAGAAAATACCCTCATCCATTACTTTAAAAGCCTCCCTGGAAAATCTGGATAAGGTAAATAGATTTGTCCATCAATGGTCCAAAAAAGTAGGCTTATCTTCTCAGAGTGAAAAAGATATTCTCCTGGCTGTAGAGGAGGCCTATGTTAATATAACAAAATATGCCTATCCGGAATCCACCGGTAGGGTAACTATATACTCTCGTATAGATAAGGACAGGTTAATTATCAAGATAAAGGATGAGGGTATTCCTTTTAACCCCCTACAATTTGCAAAAGCTGAGTTTAATACTTCTCTGAAGGAAAGAAAAGTGGGAGGATTGGGGATTTTCTTAATGCGGAATTTTGTTGATGGAGTTGAATATGAACGTAAGGGAAAATGTAATTTGCTAACCCTGATTAAGAAAAAAAGCAGGGGTATTTTTAATTAATTTCCGGGAATAATCTTAGCTTAAAGAAGGTGAAAATGGGAGGTTTAATTGGTAAGCTCTCGTTATCGCTGTTTGAGAAAATATGTGTAATAATCGTTGCTGCCTATCTGATAACCCGAACAAAGTGTTTTAATAACCTGATTTCTAAACGACCTACCTTCTGGGATCGCCTGATATTAATTTTAGTTTTTGGTGGATTTTCCATATATGGCACTTACAGTGGAGTGGAGATATTTGAAGCTATTGCTAACACCAGGGATCTTGGTCCGATGGTTGCTGGCCTTGTTGGAGGGCCCATTATTGGACTGGGAGCTGGCTTAATTGGTGGGATACATCGCTATTTTTTAGGTGGATTTACCTTTATACCCTGCAGTCTTGCTACTATAATTTCAGGTATTTTAGGTGGTATTATCTATAAACTTAGAAAAGGGGAGTTTATCGGGATTTATTGGGCGATTCTTTTTGCTGTTTTTATGGAATCTTTTCATATGCTTCTTGTCCTTTTGATAAGTAAGCCCTTCTCTGAAGCTTTAAGGCTGGTTAAAGAGACCAGCCTTCCTATGATCACCTCCAATGGAATAGGGGTTGGTATCTTTGCCCTGATTATAACCAACCTGATAAGGGAAAAAAGGACAGGTTTTGAGAGAGATAAATATTACGCTGAACTGGAGCGAAAGATTTATGAAATGGAGAGATTATACCGCCTGGGGGTGAGGGTAAGTTCTACCCTTGATATTAAAGCTGTACTTGATCTTTGTATAAGTACAACCGTAGATGTGCTTGAGGCCCAGATAGGTTTTCTTTTTCTGAAGGATGATAAAAGTGGCCGCTTATTCCTTGGTTCAATGGCAATCTCTGAGAATAATGATGTCTTTTTAGATAATTTGCCATCAAAGAGCAATATCAAAATTATAAAGAAAGAAAAAGTGTGGTTAGAAAAAGAAAAAAGTATTGCCGGTTGGGTAGCTAAAAATAAAAAGCCACTTCTTACCAGTAATGTTGATCCTCAAGAGCTATTGACAAATCCTGTCTATAAGGATTTTAATTTTAAGGTAAAATCCATTCTTTGCGTTCCACTTTTAATAAAAGATAAAGTTATTGGAGTTATTCAGGTCTGTAATAAAAGAAAGTATGTTAATTTTACAAGTGATGATCAACACTTACTTGTTTCTTTTGCTGTTCATGCAGCAATAGCCATTGAAAATGCCAAGCTCTATCAGGAGGCTACTGAAAAAGAGCGAATGAAAAGAGAACTCGAGATAGCCCATAAACTCCAGACAAGTCTTCTTCCCGATAGACCTCCTCAAATTAAGGGCTATCAGATTGCAGCGATAAGTCAACCGGCGAGGGAGGTTGGAGGTGATTTTTATGATTTCATTGATGTTACTGAGAATAAGGTTGGTTTGATAATAGGTGATGTAGCCGGGAAAGGACTGCCAGCAGCTTTATTTATGGCACTTTCTCGGAGTTTTCTTCGTGCTCAGGCTATAGGTAACCTGAAGACAAATATTGTTCTGGAGAGAACCAATAGATTAATTGCCAACGATGCAAAAGAAGGAATATTTGTAAGTGCTATTTATGCTATCCTGGATACTTCCAATAATATTTTGAGATTCTCCAATGCAGGCCATAATCCACCACTCCTTTTCCATTCTGCTACTAACAACTGTGAGGTGCTTAAGACAAAAGGTATTGTTTTGGGTGTTCTCGATGAGGTTAAATTTCATGAGGAAGAGGTTCCTCTTAAAAAAGGAGATATTGTTATTTTCTACACCGATGGAGTGATTGAAGCGATTAATGAGAATGGCAGGCAATTTGGGATGAATAGATTGATAAAAATACTCAAAGATAATTCCTATCTGCAGGCATCTGAACTGGTTAGTATGATAGAAGAAAGGGTAAAAGAATTTGCCAGAAATCAGCCGCAATTTGATGATCTTACCATTATGGTGGTAAAGATAGTTTATTAATCTCCATTTTCTGATTGGGCTTATAAGTTTTATCTTTGTTCCAGGATTTTTTTCGAGACCGGAAGGATATTTGTTGACAAACCTGATAAATTTTGATACTTTCTCAAAAGAGCCTCTTAAGAGCAGCAAGTTTAGCCTATCAAATTAAATTCTGGAGATACTGTATAATGGAAAAGAGAAAAAATTTCTTAAAAATTTCAATTATCGTGTTGGTCGGAGTAATCTCTGGTTATTTAATTGTTGGTTTAAATATTTCATCCATCAAAAATTCAGTATCGGTAAAAACTCATAACGAGGGTACGTCAATAAAGGTACTACCAGAGAAGGTGAAGGTAAAAGGACAAACAGAATCTTCTAATACCTCTGTTGAAAAGATGATAGTTATAAAGGGAGTCCTCAGGCGGGGGGATTCTCTTTATTCCTCCCTCCGAAAAAAGGGGATTTCTCCAGAGGAGATTTATAAACTGAAGAAAGCTCTAAGCTCAGTAATTAATATGACCTCTCTTCCTTCTGGGAGCAAGTATTGCTTAATCCATGATGCAAAGGGCGGGTTTGTTAAGTTTATCTATAATCCTAACCCAATAGATACCTACATTGTGTCCTCTTCTAAAAACGGTAAACTAAAGGTGTATAGGGAAAAGCCTACTTTAAAAATTGTAAAGGTAGAGGGAAAAATTGAGGATTCTCTTTACAATGCTATGTTAAAAACTAAACAGTCACCTGAGCTAGCTGTAAGTCTTGCCAGAATTTTCGCATGGCAAATTGATTTCAACACTGAACCTCGCAGGGGTGATACCTTTAAATTACTTGTGGAAAAAGAAGAACAAAATGGTTTTTCCCGTCCGGTGAGAATATTAGCCGCTCAATACGATGGGAAACTTACCGGAAAGCATACAGCTATTTTTTTTAAGGATGCCAGTGGGCATGCTGATTATTACACACCTGAGGGAAAATCTTTAAGAAAGGCATTCCTGCGGGCACCTTTAAAATACTATAAGTACATTAGTTCTCCTTTTTCTTATCGTCGTCTTCATCCAATTTTGCGAATATGGCGCCCTCATTTAGGAATTGACTATGCTGCTCCTATAGGAACTCCAGTTATAGCAATAGCAGATGGACTGGTAACTGTTGTTAGCTACTCTCATGACTGTGGAAGGTATATAAAAATCAGACACCTTAACGGATATGAAAGTGTTTATGCTCATCTTTATCGATATGCAAGAGGAATAAGAAAAGGTGTACGAGTTCATCAGGGACAGGTAATTGCCTATGTGGGATCCAGTGGTTTATCTACAGGTCCCCACTTATATTTTGCTATAAGTAAAAATGGCAGACGACTGAACTTTTTGAAAATGAAAATGCCCTCTGCCTCCTCTGTTAATCCTAAATATATCTCTCAATTTAAGAAAGTAAAAAATGAGTATATCTCTTCCCTTCAAGGAAAAATTGCCTACTCTCTTAGCCGTAATGAAAGGTAAGAAAATTTTATTTTCTATTTGTATTTATCTTTATAGATAATATCCTCTAACCGTCTTTTTGGAACATGTAATACTCCATTGGAATCTTTCCAGTATTTTATAGAACCATTTTTATCTTTTAACTCCTCATACACAGGATCTTCCGCTGGATATCCCATAGCTATTATCATCTGCACAGTATAGTTGTGGGGTATAAGAGACAGATTAAAAAGCTTTCTTACCTTGTCTTCTTCAAATGCCCTTATACAACAGCTACCCACTCCTTCCTCGAGAGCAGTTAAAATTATGTTTTCTGCAGCAAGTCCAACATCGTATCTGGTGTTCTCATCCTCACCTTCGGAGATAATGACTATATAGGCTCTTGGCATTTCCTCTCTGGAAGGATTCCAATCAATATACCCTGCAAATTTAATCAGGGAAAATAATTTTGGAAGAAGCTCCTCTTTATTGATAATTATATACCTTAGGGGCTGAAGATTCGCCGCAGAAGGAGCAACTCTCCCTGCATTTACAAACTTTTTCAGAAGATCATGGGAAATTTTTTCCTGCTTAAACTTTCTAATAGTTCTTCTTTTCATTATAAT
>JAGGTG010000055.1 GCA_021163905.1 Candidatus Aerophobota bacterium | reverse complement strand
CCCCTCAACGCTTGCGCTGCTCCCCCTTAAATAAGGAAAAGTCTAATACTTTCCTGTAAAATCAAGCGTAAATGCGTAAAAGTGTTGATTACAAATGGGTTTATATGTTTCAATCCGCACATTTACTTATCGACTGACCCTTTGTTTTTTTGCCGGCAGTTTCCCGTCTAAACTCTGGATAAGCTTAACCACACCATCAATTATAGCCTCAGGTTTCGGGGGACATCCAGGAATATAAGCATTCACCGGAATAACCTTATCAAAGGGACCGGCAATATTATAGCCCTTAGCAAATATCCCTCCACTACAGGCACAGGCACCAACTGCCACTACCAGTTTTGGTTCGGGCATCTGTTCATATATCCTTTTCACCCTGGATAAACACTTTCTATTAACTATTCCTGTCGCCAAAATAACATCGGCATGGCGAACACTTCCCACCAGACAAATTCCAAATCTTTCCAGGTCAAATCTTGGAGTAAGACAATCCAGAATCTCAATATCACAGTTATTACAGGAACCTGTTGATAGATGGTAAACCCATATGGATCTTTTAAGAGAAAATGTGGTTAAGCTCATTATGCTGTCTCCTGTTGGTTTCGTTCTGTCTCGTCTATCTGGTCTGTCTTGTCCATCTCGTCTGTTTGGTTTGTTTGGTTACTTTTAATGTTAAACAAAGTCAAATACCAATTAAAGCTAAGATAAATCCAATAATTGCAAGGGGAAACATCCTAAGCCAGAAAAATCTTAGAGCCTGATCTATTCTTAACCGGGGATTGGTATTTTTCACAAGAACTATCAAAATTAAAATAACAAGATATTTTATAATCGAAAAAAGAGTCTGAATTCCATTAAATCTCATTCCTCCAGCAAAGATGGTAATTAAAAATACCGGAAGAGCAAAAAGCATCATAGCTTTTGTGAGCTTAAATATGGCAAGAGGTGGACCTGAATACTCAATTAAAGGACCAGCCATAATCTCCTGTTCAGCCTCGGGTATATCAAAAGGCACAAAGGTAAGCTTTGCCTGCATACAGATAAAGGCAACAATAAATGCAATAAGAGAGGATAAATGGTGGGTAAACATCATGCCGTTGTTTATCTGATAGGTTACAATTGAGCCTATCCTTATATCTTTTATAAACACAACAGGAGTAAATATTGCTACAATAAAGGGAAGCTCATAAGCTAAGATGAGCTTCATTTCCCTGCTTGCCCCAAGTGAGGCAAGAGGATTTCCAGAAGCTGATCCTCCTATAATAACTGCAAGAGAGGGAAGAATTGAAAGATACAGAACAACAATAATATCCCCTAAAAAGGACGTAGCAGGATAAAGATTCATCTGCCAGAGTATAAGAGAAACAAGGGTTGCACCTATAAGACCTATGAAAGGAGCAAATAGGAAAGTCATCTTTCGAGCATTTGCCGGTAGAATAGTTTCCTTACCCATTAGCTTGAAAAAATCAATGAAATTCTGATACCATGGGGGACCTACTCTCCACTGAATTCGGGCAGTTAATTTTCTATCAATCCAGCCAGCAAAAAGCCCCACCACAGCAGTAAAAAGAAAACCGGGGAAGACTAAAAAAGAAAGTAAAGCTAAAAAAATATTGTCCATCTATCCCTCACCTCAATTTACCACTTAGTTCTTTTTTCCATGGGGTAATCTTAACAAATACCTCTCCTATCTGGAAAATATTATTTTCCCTGTCCTCTTTAAATTCTCCGTATTTTATAGCACCCCCACTTGTCCTGACACACAAAGGCTCCTCACCTTTTTTTAACCTATCCTTACACAAATCACAGGTAAAGGTGAGAAAAGGTAAAATTTCCATATAAATTGTTCCAAAGGGACAGGCTACAGCACAGGATTTACAAGAAACACACAAACAGTTGTTTCTAACAATAATCCCGGATTCCTCAACTCTTTCCAGAGCCTCATACCTGCAGGCATGAACACAAGGATAATCCTCACATCTCCTGCAAACTATCTGGAAAGCAAGCCATTCCCGTAAAGATAAAACACCGTTGTTACCAAAATGATAAGGGTAACTGCACTTAATGTCAAGTTTTTTCCATTCCCTGTTAATCTCATCCAGGTCTATAAAAAGAGTCTTGGCCAATTATTCCTCCTAATCCCAGATTGCAGGGATATCTTTTAACTGATCATATGTAAAAACAGGTCCATCTCTACAAACCAGAAATTTACCCAGCTGACAGTGACCACATTTACCTATTCCACAGGACATATTCTTTTCCATGGAAAGATAAATATTCTCCGGTTTATATCCCACATCGAGGAGTTTCAAAGTGGTAAATTTCATCATTACAGGAGGACCACATACAACACTTACACTTTCAGGAATACTACTTATCTCCTCATCAAGATTATCAAGTGTTGTAGTAACAAGTCCCACCTTACCTTTCCAGGTCTCATCTCCCCTGTCCACTGTTATTCTAAAGGAGACATTTTTCCCAAACTCCCTTTGCCATCTATCTAAAACAGCTTCTTTATAAACGATATCCTGAGGAGTTTTTGCTCCGTAACAAAATACAATTTTTTTATAATCCTTTATATTATGAGTCAAAGACAGAAAAAGAGATCTTAAAGGGGCAAAACCTACTCCTCCTCCTACAATTAAAATTTCCTTATTTTTCCATTTTTCCACAGGATATCTGTTACCGTAAGGACCACGAATTCCTACCACATCATCTTCCTTCATTTTATGCAGGGCTGAGGTTACCTTACCAACTCGCATAATGGTAACTTCTATTTTTTCCAGATCGTAAGGAGATGAACTTGGAGTAAAAGGCCCTTCACCAACTCCTGGAACTGTCAGCTGAATAAACTGACCTGCCTCAAATTTAAAATGATTCTCCGGTTTTAAAACAAATGTCTTTATCTGAGGGGTTTCAGTAATTACCTTTAAAATCTTTGTTTTTATAGGTTGATATGGATTATTCATTTTCTAAACCCACCGGTATTTTTCTCTCTACAGCAAGATCTCTAAACACCTTCCTCATATCAATTTTACCAATACAAACAGCTATACATCTACCACAACCAGTACAGGCATCAATACTTATATTCTCCGGGAAAAAATAAAACTTACAAAAAAGACGATTTGCAAATCTTTGAGAGAGCATCTTGCGAGGATTAGCTCCTCCAGCTACCCGAGAAAATCCGGTTAAAAGACAGGCATCCCAGAGATAGTATCTTTCGTATTTTTCTCCCACTTTTTTATCCGATAGCAAAAAACATCTGCAGGTTGGACAGATCTGATTACATCCACCACAGTCAACACAAGATTCACTGTGTTCCTTCCAGACAGGAGAGTCATAACTGTTCTTCACCAGCTCCCTGTAAGAAACTGCAGTCTTAAATTCTCTGTTTGTCTTCTCCAATAATTTAAAGGCTTTCTCCCTTCTTTTCTCCCTTTTTTTAATCATATCCTGATCAACAGATGAGAAAAGGCTCTCACATTCCTTAATCAATTTTTCCCCTTTTTCCGAGCCTACCTGAACAACAAAACCTTCTTCTAAAGAAGAAAGATTTAAATCAAAACCCTCCTCTGGAAAAGGTTTTGATCCGAGTAAATTGCAAAAACAATTCTCATCTGGAGCCATACAATCACTGCTTATAAGGATAGTTCTTTCCCGGGCACTAATATAAAAAGGATCTTTGTATTCAGCACCAAATTTTTCTCCTGTATATACACTATCTGATATTTTTAAAGCATTGAGATCACAGGCCTTTGCACCAAGAATAACTCTTTCCTTTTGATCCAGAGTTAAAGAAGAGTTAAAATACTCGCTTACCTTGCGCCTGGCAGGGATAAAGAAGGATTTTAAAGGGTGAATAGCTCTTTTTGTATCAATTATTATATCACTTATATTTTCCTTGCTTACCTTTTGATAAAAGAGAAAATCTCCTTTCTGCAGGGGAGCGTAAAGAGAAAACTTACTTAAAATTTTCTCAAGAAATCGCTGATAGTT
Source organism: Candidatus Aerophobota bacterium (assembly GCA_021163905.1). GTDB lineage: Bacteria > Aerophobota > Aerophobia > Aerophobales > B3-G15 > JAGGTG01. Next base: position 1,964 of record JAGGTG010000055.1, on the reverse strand, counting down.
GTCTTTTGATAAAAAAAGCTCCTTCATTTTTTCCTCACTTTGTGAAAAGTATCACAATAATTTTATCACTATTTAAATTTTTGTCAAGTAAGAAGTCTTTCCTCTGTAAATATTTAAATAGCTAATAATAAACCAGATAGCCCGGGACAAAACATCCAATAATCTTGTAAATTTGAGCTTGTAATCATTTTCACAAATGTAGCAAAATAAAAATTTTTGTCAAATCCTGGCAATAATCTCCTCCAAATCCAGATATTCACTTACCAGATCTGCAGCTTCCTTAACTTTATACTCATCTGTAGCTCTGATCTTTACTCGGCGCTCATGCACTTTCTTGGTGGTTGTGTAGGTATCATCTTCTGAAAGGAGAATGGGGAATTGACCTTCTTTCATCAATCTAAGTACACCCTTATGAGGTAACAGACCTCCTGTAAGAATTATACCTGCTATCTGGTATTCCTCACCCATTACTCTTTCTCCAGCAATCACTGCCAGAATAATATCTTCTCTATCTCCAGGAACAATTATCAAACTATGAGGAGCAAAGTGGGCCAGGGCATGATAGGGTTCCATAGCTCCAACAAGGATATTCTCAACTCTTTTTTGCAGGAACTCCTCGCAACAAAGAACTCTGGCGCCTGTGGCCTCTAAAATTTGCTCCATAGTTGGATAGGTAAGTTCCTTTTTAAAAGGTACAACTCCCAAAAGCCTCATTCCTTTACGTTCCAGACCAGCCTGAGTTAATCTTTTTATCTTTTCGTATTTCTCAGGAAGAACCTTATTTATAACCACACCCACTACTTCAACTCCCTCCTGATCAAAAAGAGCCTTATTTATGGTAATCTCATCTATAGGTCTGCCTATCCCCCCTGTGGAAATAAGAAGAACCTTACTTCCAAGAATCCTGGCTACAGAAGCATTTGAAAGGTCAAAAACAGATCCAACACCAGCATGACCGGTCCCCTCAATTAATACAAGCTGTTTATCACGAGAAACACGCCTGTAAGAGTCTTTTATTAACCTTATGTATTCCTCTAACCCCCCCTCTTCGATATATCTCTCAGTAAATCCTTTTTCTACTGTAATTGGATTCATATCCTTTAGATGACTATCAATTCCACACACATCTCTCATCAAAACCACATCCTCATCAACCTTATACCCTTCCCGCTCAACATAGTGCTGCCCTACAGGCTTCATAAAACCAATCTTAGAATACTTCTTTTTTAAAACCTGAAGTAAACCCAGAGAAATAGTGGATTTACCATCATTTTGTCTTGTTGCAGCTACAAAAAGCCTTTTTGGACAACTCATTTTTTCCTGCTTTCCTTATAAGCCTTTATATATAGATCTGAATAAATATGTTTATTTAATATAACCTCAGCAGTTATAGCGGAATTTACAAGTTCCTCATCGGTAACATCACATATAGCTGCATCAAGACCTGCCCCAATACACATAACCAGAAAAATACGGTTAATTAGCCTCATTTCTTTAGCTTTTGAAGATATATTACTTAATCCAACAATAATATGAGGAGGTGGACTGGAAAGAAGTGTAAACTGACGAATAGCTTCTATAAGATTGGATGCCTGCTCTTGGAGAAACTTCAGCGGCATAGTTACAGGATCAAGAAAAATTCTATCCTCTGAAAGTCCGTGTTCTATTGCCTCACCAAATATTGTGGCGCCAAGCTCCACTCTCCTGTTAACATCCTGGGGAGAACCTTTTTTATCCATACAGAGCCCTATTAAAGATGCCCCATATTCAAGAGCAAGGGGGATAAACTGATCCAGCTTTTCCTTGTCTGCGGTTGTTGAATTAATTAAGGCGGGTTTCTTACAGATCTTCAAAGCCTCCTCTACAAAAGCAGGTTTATTACTATCAATTGAAATTGGAGTTTCCACAGCTTCCTGAACAGTCTCAATCATCCAGATAAAATCCTCAACCTTATTAGAAACAGC
>JAGGTG010000078.1 GCA_021163905.1 Candidatus Aerophobota bacterium | reverse complement strand
AACAGGATGTGGGATTAGCACTGCAGATTTTATTTTTACTTACCATCCTCTCACTTGCCCCTGCTTTTGTAATTATGATGACATCCTTTACCCGTATCATTGTTATTCTCTCACTTTTGCGCAGTGCCCTCTCTCTGCGGCAACTTCCTCCCAATCAAATTTTAATTGGCCTTGCCTTATTTTTAACCTTTTTCGTAATGGCCCCAACATGGATGCAGGTCAAGGATAAGGCGCTTCAGCCCTATCTCGAGGGAAAAATAACCCAGCAACAGGCCTGGGAGGAGGGAATAAAACCGGTAAGAGAATTTATGCTCCACCAGACAAGAAAAAAAGATCTTTCTCTTTTTATAAAACTGGCAAAAATGAAAACCCCCAATTCGGCAGAGGATGTACCCACTCATGTACTTATACCCGCATTTATAACCAGTGAACTTAAAACAGCTTTTCAAATAGGATTTGTTCTTTATATACCTTTTTTAATTATTGATATAGTTATCTCAAGTATAATTATGTCTATGGGTATGTTTATGCTTCCCCCCATGATGATTTCCTTACCATTTAAGATACTTTTATTTGTACTTGTAGATGGATGGGATCTAACAATTAACTCAATAATTACCAGTTTTCGTTAAAAAGGAGGGAAAGATGGGTCCAGAAGTTGCAGCTGAGATAGCTCGCAGAGCAATTATGACAGCTGCTCTTATATGTATGCCACCTCTTGTGGTGGGACTGGTGGTTGGGCTTATAGTGGGAATTTTCCAGGCAATTACCCAGATCCATGAGATGACACTTACCTTCATTCCAAAGATAATAGCAGTGGGGATAGCAATATATCTTTTGTTTCCCTGGATGTTGAAACTGATTACTCACTACACATCCACCTTATATCTCAGCGTAAATCTTTTTATGAAATAACAAGATGGATTTCCTTCTACCTCAAAACATTATGGCATTCTGGCTGGTTGTGGCAAGAATAGGGGGAATAGTTATGAGTGCACCGATACTTAGCTCCCCTAACCTGCCAAGACAGGTGAAGGTAGCTTTTGTTTTAACTCTCGGGGTTCTAATATTTCCACAGGTAAATATCCCCAATACGTTTTCTTTTTCCAATCACTGGATAATTTACATTTTATTTTTAATAAAGGAGGTAGGTCTCGGTTTAATTTTAGGCTACGCAATTCGGCTTTTATTTGTGGGTATAGAACTTGCCGGCCAAATTATAGGCCTTCAAATGGGTTTAAGTATGGCTGAGTTCATTGACCCTGAAAGCTCTGAGCAGGTACCTGTTATCTCGCAATTTAAAAATTTACTTGCCCTGATGGTATTTATAGGTATCAATGCTCACTACGCTTTTCTAAAAGCAACGGTGGATAGTTTTAAACTTGTTCCCCTGGGCTCTTTCATTATTTCTCCCCCTTTTGTAAAAACCGTTGTTAAAATGACCGGGGATGTTTTTGTGCTGGCACTTAAAGCAGGAACACCCATTATACTAACTCTTTTAATAATTCAAATAATTATGGGAGTTATAAATCGTATTATCCCACAGATAAATATATTTATGATCTCTCTACCTTTAAAAATAGGGGTGGGCCTTGTTGTAATTGGCTTATCTGTACCCTATCTTGTTTACTTTCTTGAAGGGACATTTGGAGGCATTTACAGAAGTTTGATCCTTTTGTTAAGAATTGGGGCAGGATAAAAAAATTTTTACAGGATTATAAAAAATGGCAGAGGAAAGAGGAGAAAAAACTCATCCAGCTACACCTCGACGTAGACGGCGTGCTCGAGAAAGGGGACAGGTAGCAAAGAGTGCGGAGGTAAACTCTCTTTTAATCCTTATTGGTGGGGTTTTCTTGCTTCATTTTCTGGGATATTCTATGATTAATAAATTATTCTGTTTTTCCCGGATAATCTGGTCGAATCTTTCCTTTTTTACCTTTAATCCAACAGATATTCATCTTAAACTGCGACAGTTAATTTTTCAAATAGCTTTTCTCCTGCTACCGTTTCTTCTTGGAATTATGATTATAGCCTTAATTGCAAACCTTGCCCAGGTTGGATTTATATTTAGCCCCCATCCTCTTACGCCAAATTTAGACAGAATTAATCCTATAAGTGGGTTAAAAAGAATATTCTCTACAGAAGGTCTGGTAAGACTTTTAATTTCAATCCTGAAAATTGCCATTATCTGTTATTTATCCTATTTGATTATCAGAAAACAACTTCCCATAATTTTCTCTCTTATAGGACAGGACATAGGAAAAACCTTTTCTGTTGCAACTGGACTTATTTTTCAACTTCTCTTGTATCTTTGTATTGGAATGGCTCCTCTTGCCTTTATGGATTACTTTTTTCAAAAAAGAAGGTACGAACATCAACTAATGATGAGTAGAGAAGAGCTAAAGGAGGAATACAAACAAACAGAAGGAAATCCCCTGGTTAGAAGTAGAATAAGAAGTATGCAACGCAACATAGCAAGATTAAGAATGATGCAAAAAGTCCCAAGAGCAGATGTTGTGATAACCAACCCTACCCATATTGCAGTTGCTATTGAGTATGATAGGGAAAAAATGAATGCTCCCACAGTTATAGCGAAAGGAAAAGGAGTGATAGCTGAGAAAATTATGGAAATTGCAAGAAAAAATAACATACCACTGGTGGAAAACAGATGGCTTGCCCAGATGCTATATAGGCTTGTGGAAGTGGGGGAGGAGATCCCTGTAAAACTATATCAGGCAGTTGCAGAAGTTCTTGCCTATATCTATCGTTTAAAAGGAAAGGTGGTATAAAAAATGGAAACTCAATCAAGGACTTTAAATTTTTTTACAAGAAAAAGTGATATAGCTTTCTCTCTGGGCACAATAGGAATCATTGCTGTTCTTGTTATCCCTCTTCCTCCAGTTTTAATGGATGTTTTGTTGAGTTTTAATCTTGCCACATCATTTATGATCTTCCTTTTAACAATTTACGTTAAAAGACCCCTTGATTTTTCGGTATTCCCATCCTTACTTCTTATGGCAACTCTTTTCAGATTAAGCCTTAATGTAGCCTCCACCCGACTTATACTCTTACATGGTTATGCAGGTAAAGTAATCCAGGCATTTGGTTATTTTGTAGTTGGAGGAAATTACGTTGTAGGAGTAATTGTCTTCCTTATTCTGGTTGTAATTAACTTTATTGTAATTACAAGAGGAGCCACCCGTATCTCAGAAGTAGCTGCTCGATTTACTCTTGATTCGATGCCAGGAAAACAGATGAGTGTGGATGCAGATTTAAATGCTGGCCTTATTACTGAAGAGGAGGCAAGAAGAAGAAGATCTGATATAGAAAGGCAGGCAGATTTTTATGGAGCAATGGATGGAGCAAGTAAATTTGTCCGGGGGGATGCTATTGCAGCTATCATAATTCTTTTAATTAACATAATAGGAGGACTCGCAATTGGTATCCTCCAGCATCATATGGCACCTCAACAGGCCCTTCACACCTATACTTTGCTTACCGTGGGGGATGGAATGGTGTCCCAGATACCGGCTTTAATAATTTCAACTGCTGCAGGAATAATAATTACCCGTAGTTCTTCGGAGTCTCATCTTGCCCTTGATTTTACCCAGCAAATTCTAAGTCAGCCAAGAGCAATAGCTATTGCAGCATTTCTTTTATTTGTGTTTGCCCTTCTACCAGGTCTTCCTAAATTTCCCCTTTTTGCCCTGTCCTTTATGGCAGCAGGACTGTATTACATTGTAAACCGCAGTATAAAAAGGCAAAAACCTCCTGAGGAAGCCAGGGAAAAAACAGCCGAAAAAAAGGAAATGGTGGAGGACCTTCTCCGGGTTGATCTTTTAGAAGTTGAAATTGGATATGGGCTTATTCCCCTTGTTGATACCTCGCAGGGAGGAGATATCCTTGAAAGAATAACCCTGGTTCGCCGCCAGATAGCACTTGAACTTGGTATAATAATCCCACCTGTCAGGGTAAGGGACAATGTTCAGCTGGAACCTAACCAGTACAGAATAAAAATAAAAGGAGAGGAAGTTGCAAAGGGAGAGCTAATGGTAAGGCACTATCTTGCTATGGATACAGGAATTGTAGAAAAGCCTGTATCTGGAATAAAAACAAAGGACCCTGCCTTTGGCCTTGATGCTGTGTGGATTAAAGAGGAACAAAAAGAAGAGGCGGAGAGAAACGGATATACCGTGGTAAGTGCATCATCTGTTTTCATTACCCATCTCACGGAAGTTATCAAATCTCACTCTTATGAGCTTTTAGGCCGTCAGGAAGTGAAGAATTTAATCGATAATCTCCAGCAAACCTATCCAGCAGTGGTGGAGGAGCTGATTCCCAATTTAATGAGTCTGGGTGAGGTACAGAAGGTTCTACAGAACCTTCTCAGGGAGAGAATACCGATAAGAGATCTTCTGAGTATTATGGAAACACTTGCCGATTGGGCAACTCAAACTAAAAATATAGATATTCTCACCGAATACGTCCGACAGAGTCTCGCCCGGCTAATAACAAGACAGTACAAGGATGAAAATAATGAGATCTGGGTTATTGCACTTGATCCTCGCCTAGAACAGGAGATATCTCAGGCAATAGAGCATAAGGAGAGAATCTCTTATATTCATCTTGATCCTTCAACAATTACAAAGATAATAGATAAACTAAATCCTTTAGTAAAAAAAGCTATATCAATGCAAAAAGAGGCAATAGTTATAACTTCTTCCAGTATAAGGCCATTTTTTAAGAGAATAGTGGAAAGATTCATCCCCTCTCTGGTGGTTTTATCCTATAATGAGATAATACCCGAGGTCAGAGTTAAAACTATTGGAATTTTAAATATATATGAGGATAACAAGGACTAAAAAGATAATAAAAGGTGGTTTAAGTTGAAAACAATTCCTAATAATTTATGGAAAAGTTACAGCTCTGATGCAAAGGAAGAATTAGTCATAAATTACCTTCCCCTGGTAAAGTATGTGGTGGACAGGCTTCCGGTTAGTCTTCTGCCCCAGATATCAAAGGAAGATCTAATAAGTAGCGGTGTAATTGGCCTTTTAAAAGCCATAGATAGTTTTGATCCCTCAAAGGGAGTAAAGTTTAAAACCTATGCCATTCCTCGAATTAAAGGAGCAATAATGGATGAGTTACGTCGTCTGGACTGGATACCTCGCTCCCTGCGTAAAAAAACAGGACTTCTGGAGGAGAGTTATTCCCGACTTGAGAAAAAATTGGGAAGAGCCCCAACTGATCAGGAATTATCACAGGAACTAAATATCAGTGAGGATGACCTGCGAAAACTGTACATACAGATGAGTAACTTTTCCTGGCTATCACTGGATGAGGAATTGGGGGAAGAAGAGAAAAATCTTCTGGAAAAAATTCCCTCTCATAATGTTGAGAATCCCTGGCAAACTTTAAGAAAAAAAGAAATCAAAGATATAATAAAGAAAATACTTGAGGAACTTCCGGAAAGAGAAAGAACCATTATGATACTTTACTATTATGAGGAACTGACACTAAGGGAAATAGGTAGTATTCTGGGTGTTTCTGAGTCCAGGATCTCCCAGATTCACAGTAAAATTATCTTAAAGCTTCGATGTAAACTCCAGAAAATAAAGGAAGAACTCACAACTTAGAGGGTGTTGATGAGGCTAAATGAAATAAGAGAGATTTTCAGGCCAAATACTACCCGTAAGGTAAACGGGTTATCCAAAAAAAATTCTCATCCTGATAGGAGAAATTTTTCCCGTTATTTAAATGAGAAAGACAAAAAAGATAGTTCCCTTAAGAGAAAATCTCCCGATCTTTTAAAGATTAAAGATAAAGGAAAAATAGCTTCCTGGCAACCTCTGGATCATAAGGAAGATGAAGAAAAAAATAAACCCCAAAACAATGGGAAAGGAAAATTTATCGATGTAAGGGTATAATTTTCCTTGATTCTATAGGAAAGTATTAGACTTTTCCTTATTTAAGGGGAAGCAGCGCAA
>JAGGTG010000190.1 GCA_021163905.1 Candidatus Aerophobota bacterium | reverse complement strand
AACTGCACCGCAGGTTAGCACAGTTACAGTGTCTCCATCACCAGTACCAACTCCAACTAACCCGGTTACAGTTACAATTACCGTGAAATTCGATGAGTCTATGTCCTCCGCTACTCCAACAGTCACCTTCGGTAAAGTTTCACCTTACAATGCTTACTCTGTGTCTGGAACTTGGTCAACTACAAATGATACTGTCTGGTATGGAACTTACAGCATTACCTCCGGTGTTGAAACAGGAAAGTACTACATAAGTATCTCTGATGCTAAGGACCTTGCCGGTAACAAGATGGCTACCGATGCAACAACTACATTCACCATTACTCCACTCTCCGAGAAGAAGGAGACTGTTGGTAAATCTGGTGGAACGGTAGATCTTGGTGATGGAACCAAGGTCATTATACCTGCTGGTGCTCTTGATAGACCTACACAGATTGTAATTAAGAGACAACCTGATTATACACCTGCATTTGATGATATAACCTATCTAACAGCCACAGGCATTGTCAGAGAATTCCTGACAGTTCCGACAATTACTGAGTTTAAAAAGGACGTAACCATTGTCATTCCTTACGATGAGGATGAGCTACCTGCAAACGTGGATGAGGAAGATCTACATCTCTACTTCTGGGATGGAGCTTACTGGCAGCCAGTAGGAAATGAGGTGGTTGATACAGTTAATAATACCATTACAGTTACGGTAAATCACTTCACCATCTTCCAGGCAGTAGGTGATACTACTCCAGCAAGTGCGCTTCAGTTCAAGGTATATCTGACAAAGAATCCATTCTTGAGAGGTGAATCTACTACCTTTGTGTTCACCTTGCCAAAGAAAGGAAATGTAACCTTGAAGATCTACGATACAAGCGGTGATCTTGTAAGGACCTTGATTGACAATGAGCTCTACAATGCTGGAAAGGCAAGTAAGGTCTGGGATGGTGATAATGACTTTGGAAACTATGTAGGAACTGGTCTGTATCTGTACAGATTCGAAGTTAAGTACACTGCCGGTGGCTCTGACAAACAGATTAAGCTGGTTGGTGTCGTAAAGTAAATTACTCCAGGGCGGCTCTTGTTAGAAGGAGCCGCCCTGATAAGTTTTTCTTTTGCTCTTTAAAAGAGGAAAAACTTTTACCGAAGCCATTATAGCTGGTGTTTTTTAAGAAATAGTTATAATTTTTGAAAAAAGCAGGATAAACATAAACCTTATAAAAATAAAAAAATTAAAAAACCGAACTGAAGGAGGAATCTTATGGTGAGGATAAGAAGGCGATTAGGAATTGCAGTGTTTGCGGGAGCAGTACTGATTCTTGTGGGAGGAGTTGTTGGATGGGCTAATGTGGTTACCGATCTACAGGTAGGTTGTAGGCCTCAGGCTATGGGAGGTGCCTTTGTAGCGGTGGCAGATGATGTGAATGCATCTTACTGGAATCCTGCAGGAATTGCTCAGATAAATAAGGGTGCTTTTACCTTTCTTCATTCAAATCCTTATATTTCTGAGCTATCTCTGGATTATTTGAGTTACCTTGCTCCAAACTCTCTGAGTTTTATTAAGGGTGGATTTGCCCTTAGTTATTTAAAACAGGCCGGTAAACTTTATCAGCAAGCCAGCGAAGGGAGTGCTCAGGTAACTCATGAGATGGTAGCTCCTGAGATGTACACCCTTTCAGTGGGAGGAACTGCAGCAGCTAATAAGCTTTACTACGGGCTTAACTTTAATGGCCTTGCCGTCTCTGCTGAGACGGATGCTGGAAAGGAGAGAAGAGGAGGATTTTCCGCTGATATTGGTATTTTATATAAGGTAAAGGATAACTTCTCTGTAGGAGTTGTAAGGAAAAATATGGCTGCCAGCCTGGGAGGAGAAGGATTTCCCGGCACCTTAAGGGCTGGTTTTGCTGGAAAACTTATGAACGGTAAACTTTTAGTAGCTGCTGACTTTAATTCCAAGGAAGATGTGGGAGGAAATAAAGGGACAAGTTGGCAGTCTCACTTTGGAGTGGAGTATGCTATTACCAATGCTCTGGCACTAAGACTTGGTTCAGATAGAGGTAATTTTACTGCTGGATTTGGGTTTAAGTTTGCACTTCCAGGGAAGTTAGCCCCTAATGCGGCTCTTGATTACTCCTATACTTCAAATAGTGATTTAGGAAGTGCAAGTCGTTTCTCCCTCACCATTTTATTTAAATAGATTGTTCTTTAAAATAGAGTAAGTTAAATAAAAAGCCAATAGTCGAAAGGGCAAACCATCCGAAAGGATGGGGCGCAAAGCTACAGACCCGGGGATGGGTGGCTGAGCTACCGAAACTGTTGGAGAATAAGGTAGGAAAAAATTAGACCCCATTCTTTCATCAAAAAAGAATGGGGTTTTTTTATTTTAAAGAAGAATGGAGGTAATGAGGGATGAGGAAAATCTTTTTTATTACCCTGATTTTCTGCCTTATTTTTATGGGAGTAGTTGTTTTACCTGGTTTATCAGAAACAAAAAGCACAACAGGTGTTTCTAATTGTACAATGGTTGACCAGGATTTGGGACCTGTATCAAAAGTATCAATTTGTCTGCAGATTGCAAAGGATTGTATAGAAAAGATTAAGGATAATGTAATTGAAGGAAAGCAAGAAAAGATAAAGGACCTGCTGAAGGAATATGAGACAATTTTTGAAGAAATAGAAGGAACCACTGAACAGATAACTTCTGATACTGGTTTAGATAGAGCAATAGAGGCGGTTAGCAGTGCTACTGCAAAGCATCTTGCAATTTTAAACGATCTGCTGGAGAAAGTTCCAGAAAAGGCCCGGGATGCTATTCTCCATGCTATAGAGGTTTCTGAACATGGGAGAAAAGTTGCTCTGGAGAGATTACAGCAGATAAAGGAGAGACAGGAAAAGAGGACAAAGGAGAAGATGGAACAGAGAGAAGAGAAGATAAAACAAAAGCAGGAGAAAAAACAAGAAAGGTGGCAAAGGCAAAGAGGAAAAAATCAGGATGCGTCAGAAAATATAAATAATGATGAGGAAGAACAGGAACATCCGGCAAAGCCAGAGAAACCTGAAAGACCGAAACATCCCCAGAATAATGAGAAGCCAGAGCATCCGGGACACTCAGGAAAACCATTCCATTCAGAGAAACCACACTACTCAGGAAAAGATGGAAAATAAATATTTTTATCCGAGGGTCTGTTGAAGTTATTCACATAGGAATTTTATGAACAACCAGACAAACCAAATAAACCAAACAAACCAGATGAACCAAACAGACGAAATAGACGAGACAGACGAAATAGACGAGACAGACGAGACATCACTTCATTTATCCTTCCAGTTTCAGGCTTTTTTGTTGACTTAATGAAAGAAAATGATAGATTACGAAATGAGCTATTTATTGATAAAGCAGTATAAAGAAGGAAGGTTATCTTTAGAAAGACTCTCAAAAGAACTAAATTTATCTATAAGTGAAACCATAGATTTTCTTTCTGAGTAGGGAATCCAGGCTCCTATTGATTACGATGATTATCTGGAAGGCTATGAGGTACTTGAAAAGATGTTTCCAGGCAAGCGATAATAAAAACTCCTAAAATTTTATTTAGCACATAAAATAAAATGATTTTAACCGAAGAAAAGAAGGAAAAGCTGCGAGACTTTTTTCAGAAAAGAAAAGAAGTCATCCTGGTTTATATCTTTGGTTCCCAGGCTAAAGGAATAGCATCTTCTTTAAGTGATGTAGATATAGCTGTTTATCTTGATGAAAAGCTAACCAGACACCAGCGCTTTGATCTTCGCCTTTTTTTAATTAACAGAGTATGCAATCTCCTTGGTTTTAAGAAGATTGACCTTGTTATTTTAAATGATGCTCCTTTAATACTGCAGTATAGCATTTTAAAAGATGGTGTTATCCTATATTCTCGAGATGAGCCAAAGCGCATTAATATCGAGGTTAAGATTATGTCAAAGTATTTTGATCAAAAGTACTATCAGGATCGCCACGATAAAATTTTACTGGAGCAAATCAAGAAAGAAGGTATTCTGTGAGGAGCAAGCAGAGCATTTTGCAAAAACTGGAGCTTTTAAGAAAATATGTGGGTTATCTTAAAGAATACCAGAGGTATGCATTAGAAGATTTACAAAAAAATTATACTCTGAGGGGAGCGGTAGAGCGGTACTTTCAGCTGGCAATTGAATGTGTAATAGATATAGCGGAAATTATTATCTCGGACCTTAAAATAGAAAGACCTGGAGAATACAGGGAGGCTATCGATTTATTAGGAGAGAAAGGTATTCTTCCGGGTGATTTTGCTTATTATTTTGCACCTATTGCAGGATTTAGAAATATCCTGGTTCATGAGTATATTAAGGTAGATTTAAAGGAGGTTTACAGGCATCTAAAAAAGGACCTTCCAGACTTTGATAAATTTGCCCGCTACATAGCAGATTATCTTTCAGAAAAAAATCCCTGAGTTAAAAAGTGAAGAAAAATATTTATACTGTTATTACGGGAGATTTAATATCCTCCAAGGAGGTAACCGATAGAGCCTCTTTACAGGAAAAAGTGCGAACGGTGATGTCCGATATTAATAAAGAGTTTAACTCGTATCTTGTTGTCCCCTTTAACTTCACCACTGGAGATGAATTCCAGGGACTTTTATCTGAAATTGGGGTAAGTTTTGATCTTGCGCAGAGATGGATGAGAGGGCTTTTTCCCTGGAGAGCTCGTTTGGGGGTTGGTGTAGGAGAGCTTTCTACACCAGTTGCCGAGACTACCAGTTCCATGGATGGACAGTGTTTTCATCGTGCCAGGGAGGCAATTGAAGTAGCAAAAAAAGAAAAAAGATACCTTTTTTATAATATCGGGGACTTCGTTTTAGATACTTCCATTAATATGATTATCCTGTTAATGGAGGCTATTCAAAAAGACTGGAAAGAAATTCATTATAGAAGATACTGGCTGTATAAACAGTTAGGAACCCTGAAGAAGGTGGCTATAAGGGAGGGTGTTTCCAGGCAGGCAGTAGTAAAAACCCTTAAGGTGGCAAATTATGAAGTTATACTCGAGGCAGAGAAAAGTGTGAGAGATCTTCTGGTAACTTTTCAAAGCAAATAGCGGTGGGATACTAAATCCTCCCGGGAATTAACCAGATCGACGAACCAGACGAGATAGACCAACCAGACGAACCAGACGAGATAGACGAGAAGGACGAAACAGACGAAATAGACCCACAGACCCAACGACCCAAAGACCCAATGACCCAAAAGACCCAACGACGCAATGGACGCAACGACCCAATGACGCAATGGACCCAATGACCCAAAGACTCAATGACCCAATAGACCCAGGAAGAGTTAATTTGTAACCCTGAAAGGTTAACAAATGATTTGTCAACCCTGAAAGGTTAACAAAATAGGCAGATGTTTTTAAAATTTACTGTAACAGTTATCATTTATTTAATTGTCATTTTTGGAGGAAGCCCTGTAGTTCAGATAATTTGCAAAAGGCTCAATCTACCCAGGGCTGACAAAAGTGGTCTCAGGGGAGCGGGTAAATTTATCGGATATTTTGAAAGGTTTTTGGTTTTAAGTCTTGCTCTTTTGGGAAGTTATGAAGCAGTTGCTTTTGTGTTTGTAGGTAAATCTATTTTAAGATTTACGATGCGGGAGGAGACAGAGTACTACTTACTGGGAACTTTAGTTAGTCTCTCCTGGAGTATATTTTGGGCAATGATATTAAAGTTTTTCATTTTTAGGGTATAATAAAGATGCTTATTTTAAAATTAGGAGGCTAAGCTCCCCGGGAATTAACCAGATCGACGAACCAGACGAGATAGACCCAACGACCCAACGACCCAATGACGCAATGGACGCAACGACCCAATGACGCAACGACTCAACGACCCAACAGACGAAACAGACGAGACAGACGAGATAGACGAAACAGACGAGACAGACCAAACAGACGAGATGGATGAATCCACGTAGGTGATTTTACTCGCCCGGCACTTTTCTTGATTTTACAGGAAAGCTTATTTAAGGGGAAGCAGCGCAAGCGTTGAGGGGGAAATGCGAAGCATTTCCCC
>JAGGTG010000160.1 GCA_021163905.1 Candidatus Aerophobota bacterium | reverse complement strand
CCCCTTAAATAAGGAAAAGTCTAATACTTTCCTATAGAATCAAGGTGTTTGACAAGGGAAAATTATTTAAGAAAATAATGGTGGGTCTAATTTATGATGAGGATGAGTGCATTTTAAAAGTTAATCAGCAATTCGTTCTGGTATTACCAAGACGGAGACTACACAGGTGGAAAATTATGAAAGATAAAGTATTTTTTATTAGTCTGCTCCTCTTGCTCCTGGTCTCAACTGTTCAGGTAAAAGCTAATGATTTTATTATCACAATTGATGTTTCAAAGCAGAAGCTTTTTGTTTTTGAAGATGTTTCTTTTAAGGATGTAAAACTGGTGAAGGTTTATCCAGTTTCCACTTCTAAATACGGGGTGGGTAATGGAAAAAACAGTAAAAAAACTCCTCTGGGAACTCATATCATTGTTGCAAAGATAGGTGGAGGAGCTAAGATAGGTACTATATTTGAGTTACGCAAAAATACAGGAAGAATTGCAAAAATATACACTGATAATACAGATATACAAAAGGACCTTATAACTACACGTATACTGTGGTTAAAAGGAATAGAGCCAGGGATTAATGAGGGAGGCGATGTTGATTCCTATAATCGGTGCATCTATATTCATGGTACACCGGAGGAGGGTTTAATTGGAACAGCGGTGTCTAATGGCTGCATAAGGATGAAAAATAAGGATATAATTGAATTGTTTGACTTGGTTCCGGAAGGCACACTGGTTGAGATTCATGAATAAAAAATCAAAGGAACATCGCTTTTAACAATAGGCTAACTTGAGTTAAATTTATAAGGTGGTATTTACTTTAATGCAGGAGAGAGAAAAAGAAATGCCAAATCTAAGAGAGTGTTGACTTGAATAGAAAAATAATTTATATATCAGGCATAAAGACTGATAAAAATTAGGTTGGAAGCTTTTGCGCCTGTAGTTCAGTGGATAGAACATCGGCCTCCGGAGCCGAGGGTCGCAGGTTCGAATCCTGCCAGGCGCACCAAGAAGAACTATTAATACGATGGGGGTAAATTAATGGCAAAACTTATAAAAAAGTATACTTATACCGTGATTTTAGAAAAAGAACTCGATCCAGAATTTAAGGGATATTATAATGCTTCAGTTCCTGCTCTCCCGGGGTGTTTTAGCTATGGAAAGAATAAAAAAGAAGCTTTAGATAATATTAAGGAAGCAATTTTATGCTACATTGAGGACCTTAAAAAGAATGGAGAACCTGTTCCTGAGGATATTTCTCCCTATATTGAAAAAGTTGAAGTTGTCTTATGAAAATACCCAGAGTAACAGCGAGAGAAGTGGAGAGAATAGTTCTCCGTGTTGGTTTTAAATTCTCCCATAGTCGGGGTAGTCACCGCTCTTACCATCGAGAAGATTGTAGACGAGTAATTATCCCTTTTCATAGTGGAAAGATTATCCCTCCTGGAACTTTGAAAAATATTTTAAGACAGGCGGAATTAACTCCAGAGGATTTTAGTAAATTACTTTGAAAGAAAAATTATGGTTCCTGTTTCTATAATAAAATGTGAAACTTACAAGATAAGAAGGGTTTATGAGAGTGTTAGGGAAGCAGTAGATCTGGTGGGTGGTCTAAGAAAGATCGTAAAACCCGGTCAAAATGTTCTCCTCAAGATAAATCTTCTCTCTGCTCAACCTCCTGAGAAGGCTGTTACCACTCATCCTCTGGTTGTGGGAGCTATGGTAAAGCTGATAAAAGGGATAGGGGCTAATCCCTGGGTGGGGGATGCTGCTCCTTCTGGAGGAGTTTGGGGAAAAGATGCCTTCGAGGTTGCAGGTATAAGAGGAATAGTTGAAAAAGAAGGTGGAGAAATTGTGAATTTTTCCCGTATCGGCTATGAAAAAATAAAAGTTCCTGGAGCAAAACAGCTTAAGGAAATCTATATCGCAAAACCTATCCTGCAGGCAGATGTAGTTATTTCCCTTCCCAAATTAAAAACCCATGAGCTTACCTTTCTGACAGGAGCTGTAAAAAATTTCTTCGGATGCGTTCCTTCCTCAGATCGTTTCAGAGCTCATGGTCTTGCCCGGGAGGAAAAATTTGCCCAGGCCGTTGTTGATATTTACTCTGTTTGCAGGGCTTCTTTTTCTCTGATGGATGCTATTGTGGCTATGGAGGGTGAGGGCCCTTCAGCAGGGGATCCAGTGAAGGTAGGAGTTTTACTTGCCTCACCTGATCCTGTAAGTTTAGATATAGTTGCCTCTCAGATTACAGGTTTTAAGCCATCGGATATTTTGACCTCGGTAGATGCTATTGAAAGAGGAATAGGTCCTTCAAATTTTGAGGATATAAAGATAGTGGGAAATAAAATTAATGAGGTAATAAAACTGGATTTTAAAAAACCAAGTACCTATCGAGGAAAGATTAAAAGAGCCCTTATCAGAGCATTTACTCCTGTTGCCATGCGGTTTTTCCGCACTTTCCCTGCTGTTAATAACTCTATCTGCGAGAAATGCGGTGTATGTAAGAAGAATTGCCCTGTGGGAGCAATTGAAATTAATCCCTACCCTGAATTTAACTACGATAAGTGCATTCAGTGTTTTTGCTGCTATGAACTTTGTCCTTTCCAGGCTATTTATATAAAGAAAAACTGGCTAAGAGAAAAATTTACAGGGCACTGATCTTATAAATTTTTTCGTTGAACGAATGTTTTCAACAAAAATTTAGTTGACAAATTTTTTATTCCCGTTTGGTCTTTTCTTGAATTTATATGTAGTTCCCTTTTCCTTTGTAAAAAAATCTGTAAACATAATTTCCTAATAATTTTCGTTGAAAGGTATAATTTTGAGTTGACAGATATAAAAAACTTGATATATTGATGTTTAGTTGTATATATATCTATTTGACCTGTTTAAGGTTCAACGTTCGATAAAGGGGAAAAGATGCCCTTAGATGAAAAATCCTTTGTTCCCTTATACTATCAACTAACAGAAGAGCTAAGGGAAAATATAGAAAACGGGGAATGGCCCCCTAACTCCCTTATTCCCTCTGAGACAGAGCTTTGCGAGAAATACAAGGTAAGCAGGGGAACTGTCAGACAGGCTTTATCCCAGCTTGTACAGGAGGGACTTTTATATAGAAAACAGGGGAAAGGAACCTTTGTAGCTGAACCTAAAATAACCCAGCAACTTAATAGATTCTACAGTTTTGCTCAGGATATGAGAGAAAAAGGGCTTAGACCTTCCTCTCTTCTTTTACAGAAGGAAAAAATCCTGCCAGATTCCTATATTAAAAATATTCTGGGATTAAAGGAAGAAGAGATGGTTTACAAGATAATGAGGTTAAGACTCGCCGATGAGGAGCCTTTAATCCTGGAAACCTCCTATCTTGTAGAGGAACTTTTTCCTGATTTAGATAAGGAGGATGTAGAGAAAGTTCCTCTTTATGATATTATCCTCAAAAAATACAGGATAAAAATAACCCGGGCAAAGGAGACCTTTGAGCCTATTTTGATAGATGAGTTTGAGGCTAAGAAGCTAAAAATTCCAGTTGGCTCCCCTGCTCTTCTTGTAAAAAGAGTTACCTATACTGCTGGTATTCCTTTTGAATTCAGGAAAAGTGTGGTAAGGGGTGATAAGTGCAGCTATTCTGTGGAGCTTATTTAAAAATATTTGCAACTTTTTTCAGGATTGGTATTTTCACCTTTGGCGGTGGTTATTCTATGATACCCTTAATAAAAAGAGAAATTGTAGATAATCATCACTGGGTAAGCATGAAAGAGTTTATGGAAATAATAGCTGTTGGTCAAACTGCTCCAGGTGCTGTTGCAGTAAATACAGCCACCTTTGTTGGATATAAAATGGCAAGATATAGGGGAGCAGTTGCTGCTGTTTTAGGAGTATCATTGCCTTCATTTTTAGTTATTCTGGCAATTGCTACTTTTTTACTGCGTTTTTTTAACACCCCAATTTTTACTGCTTTTTTTAAAGGGGCAGCAGGGGCAGTAGTTGCCCTTTTAGCTCAGGTATCTTTTATTTTCAGTAAGGAGATTTTTGTAGAAAAGTTAAGTATTATCCTGACAGGTGTAGCCTTAGTAGCTCTTTTATGGCTGAAGTTACATCCTCTACTTGTCATCCTCATCTGTAGCGGGTTGGGATTCTGGCTGGGAAATAAAACCAGAATAAGCCCAGAAGATTCTTTAATAGAAGAGGGGGAGAGAAGAGGGAAAGAGAAAAAATAAGATGCTACTTAGTCTTTTTTTAACCTTTCTGAAAATTGGACTTTTTGCCTATGGTGGGGGATACGCTATGATCCCTTTAATCCAGCACGAGATGGTTACATCCAGCGGATGGCTGGCAATGTCCGAGTTTTTAAAGATTATAACTGTTGCCGAGATGACCCCAGGTCCTATCGCCATTAACCTTGCAACCTTTACAGGTTATAAGCTGGCAGGATTTCCAGGAGCTGTGGTAAGTACAATTGGCGTTATACTCCCATCTTTTTTTATTGTTTTAATTTTAACAAAGGTATTCCTCTGGGTTCGGAAAAATCCCAAGGTAAAGGGACTACTCCTTGGTCTTCGCTCAGCAGTTCTTGCTTTGATTATCTCAGCGGCAGTTATTATTGGAAAGACAGCTCTATTAGACTTTAAAGTTATAGGTATAGCCTTAGCCTGTTTTATTGCTCTTTTATGGCTTGATCCCCATCCTGCTATCGTAATAGCCGTTGCGGGTGGAGCCGGGATATTATTAATGGGGTGAGAAAAGTAAAAAGAATTCAATGATGGGTCAACTACTATATTACAACAGGAGGAAAGGATGAACCTGATTGTTATCATGCTGGATAGCTTAAGGGCTGATCATCTGGGGTGCTACGGGAATGAGTGGATAAAAACACCAAATATTGATGAATTTGCTAAAGAAAGTGTTCTTTTTGAACAGGCCTTTACCAATGGTCTTCCTACAATTCCTGTTAGAACTGAGCTTTTTACAGGATGTAGCAGTTTAGCCTACCGCCCCTGGCAGCCTTTAGCTAAGGAGGATGTAACTATCTCGGAGATCCTCAGAGAATACGGATATACCTCGGCTTTAATTGCCGATACCTACCATTTATTTAAACCTGATATGAACTTTCACAGGGGGTTTAGCTGTTTTCGCTGGATAAGAGGACAGGAGGCAGATGCCTACATTACAGGTCCTCTAAGAAAAAATATCGATGATTATATAAAACCAGCTATGAGGGGCGATCCTGTAGAGGGGATGCTTCGCCAGTACCTTAAAAATACTGAAAATTTTCAAAAGGAAGAAGACTATTTTGCCGCAAAGGTTATGAGGGAAGCAGCAGAATGGCTTGAGAGAAACAGGGATGAGGAAAAGATCTTTCTCTGGGTAGACTCATTTGATCCCCATGAGCCCTGGGACCCTCCATCTCCTTTTGATAAGATGTATACCGATCCTAACTACAAAGGCCCAAAGCTAATTCATCCCAAGTACGGAAAGGTTGACTGGATGAGTGAGGAGGAACTGAAGTACGTAAGAGGTCTTTATGCAGGAGAGGTGAGCTTTGTAGATAAATGGGTGGGATATCTCTTGGAGAAGATAAAAGAGTTTGGTCTCTACGAGAGCTCCCTCATAGTACTTCTTGCCGATCATGGACATCCCCATGGAGATCACGGCTCAATAATGAAAACACCTGATAACCTATATACAGAGCTTATTAAAATACCCCTTTTGATTCATCATCCAGAATCTCTTTTTGCAGGAAAAAGAGTTGATGCCCTTATTCAAATCCCAGATATTCTTCCTACCATTCTTGATATTATGGGTCTTGGAAAGGAAACTTACTCTATGTCAGGAAAAAGTTTCTGGCCAGTTGTTAAGGGAGAAAAGGATAAGATAAGGGATTTTATCCTGACAGGTTATCATGAATCTTACCATCGTTGCATAAGGGATAAGGAGTGGAGCTTAATTGTTCGCCCCAACCCAGATGAAAATGAGCTTTATAACTTAAAAGATGATCCCAAGGAGAAAAATAACCTCATTGATAAATATCCAGAAAAGGCAAAAGAGCTTTTATCCTATCTTGGAGGCTACTTTACTCTTAAAGCAAAGGAGCAGGATATAACTTTATCCCAGAAGACTAAGATGCT
>JAGGTG010000258.1 GCA_021163905.1 Candidatus Aerophobota bacterium | reverse complement strand
GCAGCGCAAGCGTTGAGGGGGAAATGCGAAGCATTGCCCCCTCAATTAGCTTGACGGGAAAGAGAAAATGATTATAATGGAAAGGAAAATTAGGTGATGGGGTTCACCTTATAACAAAAAGGCCTTAACTTGAGGAGGATGATGACCCCTACTTCTTTTTGAAGTAGGGGTTTTTTACAGAGATAATACATAAGTAGGGAGGAAAAGATGCATTTACAAACCGTAATAGGAGTTATTCCCTGGATAGGTGTTGTGGGAATGGTGATTGCGCTGGTTACCTACCTTTATGTTAAAACTCTTCCCGGTGGCAACAAGAAAATGATGGAGATAGCGGAGGCGATACATCGTGGGGCAATGGTATTTTTAAAAAGAGAGTATCAGATAATTGCTATCTTCATTGTGGGAATGTTCATTGTCCTGGTTAAATTTCTAACTTTCTGGACAGGAGTTGCCTTTTTAGCCGGTGCATCCTGTTCCATGCTGGCCGGATATTTTGGAATGAATGCTTCAACTCACTCCAGTAACCGAACCTGTCAAGGAGCTATTGATGGAGGAACTCCCCGTGCCTTAAGCATAGCGTTTCGGGGAGGATCGGTTATGGGAATTTCAGTAGCCAGCCTGGGAGTGATTGGACTTGGGATATTTTTCTATTTTACTAAAGCTCCTATTATTATCAATGGTTTTGCCATGGGGGCAAGTTCTATAGCTCTTTTTGCTCGTGTTGGTGGAGGTATTTATACAAAAAGTGCAGATATAGGAGCTGACCTTGTAGGTAAAGTAGAAGCTGGAATTCCCGAGGATGATCCACGAAACCCAGGTGTAATAGCTGACAATGTTGGGGATAATGTGGGAGATACAGCCGGGATGGGAGCAGATCTTTTTGAATCGTATGTAGGATCAGTTGTTGCTACCATTGCTATTGGAGCAACTCTTGTAAACCCTGTAAGATGGATGTCTCTTCCCGTAATTCTCATTACTGTTGGTCTCATTTCTTCTATAATTGGAGTTTTGTCCATTAGTATCTTAAAAAGAATCTCTCCTCAATCAGCTCTAAGATACGCTACTTATGTAAGTGCAGCTTTATTTGTTATAGGGTCATTTTTTGTCACCAGGATTCTGCTTGGAAGGATAGATGAGTTCTGGGCAATTCTTTCCGGGCTTATCGCGGGAATCCTTATAGGTCTTGAAAGCGAGTATTTCACATCTGGACCTCCTATAAAGACAATTGCAAGAAGCAGTCAATTTGGAGCTGCCAATAACATTATAACAGGATTATCGATAGGTTTTGCCAGTACAATACTACCCATTATTACCATATGTATAGCAATTTTCCTTGCCTATCATTTTGGCGGATTATATGGAATTGCCATATCTGCAGTTGGGATGTTATCTACTATCGGGATAGTTATGTCAACTGATTCTTACGGGCCTATTGCTGATAATGCAGGTGGAATTGCTGAGATGTCCGGAGCAGGAGAGAATATAAGGGAAATAACCGATAGACTGGATGCTCTTGGAAATACAACTGCAGCTATAGGTAAGGGTTTTGCAATTGGTTCTGCTGCTTTAACCGCACTTGCTCTTTTTTCAGCATACCAGAGAACTGTAGGGCTTAAAGCAATAGATTTAACAAGATCCTCCACAGTAATTGGCCTTCTGATTGGATCAGCGATGCCTTTTATAATAGCATTTCTAACGCTGGGAGCGGTTGGAAAAATTGCCAATAGAATGGTTGAGGAAATTAGAAGACAATTTAGAGAGATTAAGGGACTTCTTGAAGGGAAGGCAAAAGCTGATTCTGAAAGATGTGTGGATATTGTAACCCGGGGGGCACTTAAGCAGATGGTTCTGCCGGGGCTGATTGCTGTTGCTGTTCCTCTTGGAATTGGGTTTTTTCTTGGAGCCGAAACTCTCGGAGGATTCTTAGCTGGAGCTACCGCCTGTGGAGTTTTAGTTGGAATTATGATGGTTAACGGAGGTGCATCCTGGGATAATGCTAAAAAATGGATTGAAGAGGGAAACTTAGGTGGTAAAGGATCTGATGCTCATAAAGCAGCAGTTGTCGGGGATACTGTAGGTGACCCTTTTAAGGATACAACTGGTCCATCAATGAATATTTTGATTAAGTTAATGTCAGTTGTATCTTTGGTTTTTGCGCCTTTGATTATGGGAATAAAATAAAAGTTTTTGTGAGAATTTATTTTTTGTTTTAGCCCAGAATTCGGCAAACGGTAGGTAAAATTCTTCTCTGAACAGGAAAAGGGGGGCTTTAGCCCCCCTTTTCCTGTTATTATAAAAGTTTTAAACTGGGTAGTAGTATCTTTTTCCGCTGTAAATTTTGGATTGAAGAAGTTTTCTATCGCTAAGAGATTCAATATATTTAATTACCTCATTCCTGTGTATTCCAAGGGAGTTGGAAATATCGGTAAGTGTTACCGGCCTTCTTTTAATTAGTGTAATTATCTGTTCCTCTACATCTTCACGGTAGGCTTTTTGTCTGGCTCTCTTAAATGCCGCTATAACTTCGCATTTATCTCCAAGAAGTGATTTTATTTCCTCCAGGTTTTGCATCGAAAGTGGTCTGACAAATTCCTCTGCAGGCGGACGAACAGGTGTGTTAAGCTGAATCTTATCCACTCTTATTTCTTTGATGATCTTTGAGATTTTTTGTATATGCTTAAGGGAATCATTTATTCCTTTAACCAGCATAATTTCAAGCCATATTTTTCCCTTAAACTCCTGTGAAAATTTAACTATACCAGATACCATCGTCTCGAAACTTAAGGAGGGATGAGGCCTGTTTACCTGCCTGAATGTTGGATCGTCTGCCGCATCCAGGGAGGGGATTACAAGATCTGCTTTTTTTAATTCATCTCTTAACTTCTCAGAGTAAAGCAAGGTTCCATTGGTTAAAACGGCTATAGGGATAGTGGTGATCTTTTTTATCCTCTCGATCATATCACCTATTTTTAAATTTAAAGTAGGCTCGCCCGATCCTGAGAAGGTAATATAGTCTATTTTCTTTTTTTTCTCTTTGATAATTTTTTCTACCTCATCTACTATCACATCAGCCAGGATGTACTCCTTTCTCTCCAGAGTTTTATTGGTGGTTCTTCCCAGTTGGCAGTAAATACAGTCAAGAGTGCATGTCTTGTAAGGAATTGTGTCAACACCAAGGGAAAATCCCAATCTCCTTGAGGGAACAGGGCCAAATATCTGGCTCATTTTATACTCCTTTCTTTACAGGGAATATCTGACCTGTTTGGTTACATTTACCATCAATTCTGAAATATCCTCTTTTCTTCTAACTGTAAGCACAACTGCTCCAAAGTTTCTCATATCCTTCCCCACACGGGTTTCTTTTCCAATTTGGATAAAAGAAACATAATGGGGCTGTATAATCTCTTCCATGTCTGTTTTTATCTTTCCCCAGTTGTATATCTCTCCATCAGAAAGAATTATGACAAGGCAGGGCTCACGCGTTAGTTCTCTTCTTAGTACATCGACGTTGATCTCTGTTCCACCAAATTGTGGAGTAAGAGCATGTCTTTTTAGCTGAGCTATTTCCTGATAGGTTTTCCATCCACTGGCCCGAGTGGTATCAGAAAAGTTTATAATATTCCATAAAATCGAAGAGGCTATATCCTCATTGTCCAGATATTTTATAATACCGTAAAGTCCAAGTAAAGCGTAATGATAGCCACTTTTCTCTCCCCAGGGAATATCAGTGTGATATCCTCCATCCCTCATCGAGCCTGATGTATCAATGAGCAAACAGATATCAGGGAAACTTCTTCTTCCTATTCCACATGGAACATCAATGCACCAGTTGTATTGGGAAACCTGAAAGTTAATAATTTTTCCTGTTTTCTCTTTAAAAGGACTATCAGGATCAATTACCATCCTTCTGAAGCTAACTCTGTTTATTCTATGAATTTTAGGATCATAGCTCTCATAACCATACTCAACCACAGGAAGAGTTAATCCCTTCCTGTTCATCTTGGTATTGATATGTACCTGGGGAGCTAAATCGGTATAGATTGAATCGAGTTTATCATAAGAAATGGACTGGCCGGAAAAACCTGCTTTTCCTGCTCTGGT
The DNA here is from genome assembly GCA_021163905.1 of Candidatus Aerophobota bacterium. Lineage (GTDB taxonomy): Bacteria > Aerophobota > Aerophobia > Aerophobales > B3-G15 > JAGGTG01. Next base: position 2,025 of record JAGGTG010000258.1, on the reverse strand, counting down.
AGAGGCTATATAAAAAACAGGTATATAGGTATTGGAGGTGGTTCGATATTTATGGTAGTGTATAATTTTTAGTATCTCCATTAGTATTTTTTGATCAACTTCTTTAGAGCTTTTCCAGGAAGAACTTTTAATTTGCTGGGTGCCATTTATATCGGAGGAAGTGCTTTTCTTCTTCCTGCTGGGAGGAAGTTTCCATGGTAATTTATTTAAAGGGATCTTGAAGAATCTTTTATATTTTCTCATTTAAGAGCCCTCATGAAAGGGTATTTTTCAACAAGTTCATCGTCAAGATGTTCCAGAAGATGGGAGATTTTTTTACCAAGGGAGTTTATATCCTCAAGAATTTCTGCAAAAAAGCTCCATTCACCTGTAAATCGATCTTTTATTTCATCATTTAGTTTTCCTTTTAGAGCAAAATTCACTGCTACCTTGGCCTCCTCTTTTTTCTCTAAAAACTTTCTGTTAATTATTTTAATAAGTTCATCAAGAGCTATATTTGGATTACTGAAGTATGAGTTTCTTACCCATACAAGGTCAAGTATTCCAGCATAAGGAGCAGCCAGTCTAAAAGCCTCCAGTATTTCCCTGTAAGTTACAACTCCTTTTTCTTTTCCCTCTTTAGCATCAGCCATTACACGAAGAGCCGGAGCAAGTGCAGCTACAGCCTCTGTTGTTCTTTCAGATAAAGGACGTATATAACCGCAGTTTTCCTCTCTCAATCTAATGCAGTTTCTTTGCTTGCAGATCATGGGAATAGCATAAGAGATTAGTCTTTTACTTTTCTTAATGATACAGTAGTCAAGTCCTCTTTTTAAGTATAAAAGCGCAACATAGGCATCGAGATCAAAATTATTTTCCCTTATATTTTTAATTTCCCTGCATATTTCTCTAATTTGATGAGTGTAATCCTGCCCCGGGACTCTTACCAATTTAGGATTTTTCCCTGATGGTGAGGTTATTATCTCAAGATCATCCTTGGCCTGTGTTGGATAATGATCTATATTAAGTACGAGAGAAAAACGATCTAAAATAGCATCGTCCATCTCAAAAGTTCCTCCATATCTTTCGTTCTTTACATTTGCCGATGCTATTGTAATGTGAAAACCATCACCTAATGTAATAGGTTCACCCTCATATTCTATATATCCATCACACATGTGAAAAAATTCATTCTGGACTATAGGGGGAGTACGATTTATTTCATCAATTTGTGTCAGGGGGGCTTTAACTTTAGGAGAGAGTTCTTTTTTAAGTTGCTCAATATTAAAAAGCTCGTAAAGCTCTCTTGTTTTCATATCAGGCCTCGCCCTGATATAGGTTCCTTTTCCCCCGAACAAGGAATAATTTACATCCTGCATTAATTGAGTTTTCCCCTCACCTCTTTCACCGATAAGTAAAATATTTAGCTCGCTGAAGATCGCTGCCTTTACTACATCTTCCATGGTAAGAGATATACTATCAATGTTAACCACAGGAGTAGAATTCCTGTATACAGGAAAACGGGGAAGGTCTCTGATCATTTTCAAAAGTTTTTGGTACTTCATATCCAGAAGCTCCTCAGGTATGTAAAGAATAGCATTTTTTCCTCTGTTGTCAATCTTATTTCTCCAGGAATTGGGACAGTTTCTCCACAGTATTCCTCTGTAAGGCTCCTGGGTATTCTTGCGGGAAACCCTCTTTTTGGCTGTGCTATACTTTGTTAAAGAGCTAACTCATCTGCTCGCCAAAAAGAGGCTTCCTTAGTGATACCAGTGAGCCCTTTAAATAAACCAAATACACCAGACAAACCAGATGAGCCAAATTAACTAAATCAACCAGACAAGCCAAATCAACCAAAGTAACCAAATGCACCAAATGAACCAGACAGACGAAGTTGACTCAACGACTCAACAGACCCAATAGACGAAACAGACGAGACAGACGAGATAGACGAAACAGACCCAACGACCCAATGACCCAATGACCCAACGACCTGATTTTACAGGAAAGTATTAGACTTTTCCTTATTTAAGGGGGAGCAGCGCA
>JAGGTG010000221.1 GCA_021163905.1 Candidatus Aerophobota bacterium | reverse complement strand
AAACACACCAAAGTAACCAAATACACCAAACAAACCAGATAGACGAGATAGACGAGACAGACGAAACAGACGAGACAGACGAAATAGACGAAATAGACGAAATGGACGAGATAGACGAGACAATTTGACACCTTTCTTTTTTTAATTATCATTTTATAATAAACCTATTGGGTAAAACGTAATAGGTAAGCTTTCCTAAAAGCAAAAGGGAATTAGAAAAACCAAACTGTTACGGTAAAACAATGGCTACAAATGTGTTAGAAACTAATGTTCTTGTCTTAAATAAATTATGGCAGGTCATAGATGTATGCTCTGTAAAAAGAGCCCTCTGTCTTCTCTACTTAAGACATGCCCAGGTAGTTGTAAAAGAAGGAGGATCCTTTTATACCTTTGGTTTTGAGGATTGGAGGGACTTTTCTCAAAAAAATATCCAGGATGGAAATTTTATAAATACCATAAGCTATAGATTAAAGGTCCCTCAAGTTATAATTCTTATGCTTTACGACAAGCTTCCACCTCGCCGGGTTAAATTCACCCGTAAAAATATCTACCGTCGGGACAATAATACCTGTCAGTACTGTGGCAGAAAACTGCGAACCGAAGAGCTTAACTTAGATCATGTGATTCCTCTATCAAGGGGAGGAAAAAATACCTGGGAAAATGTTGTTTGTTCCTGTATCTCCTGTAATATGCGCAAGGGTAACAGAACTCTTGAAGAGGCTGGAATGAAACTTATCAGAAAACCAAAAAAACCCAACTGGAAAACTTTCATAAAAAGTAGCTTTCCTGCCAATCCAAACTGGAAGGATTGGAAAGAGTTTCTTGATATGGCTTACTGGAATGTAGAACTTGAGGAAGATAAATGAAGGATTTAGGGATAATTTTAAAAGATGAAAGAGGTAATTCTTAAAACAGATCTTCCTGGGATAAAGCTGTTTAAAAGGGGGAAAGTAAGAGATCTTTATGATCTTGGTGATAAACTTTTAATTGTATGTACCGATAGAATATCTGTCTTTGACTGTGTTCTATCAGAAGGGATTCCCCTTAAAGGTAAAATACTCAACCAGCTCTCAGCATTCTGGTTTAAAAAGACAGAAAACCTTATTTCCAATCATATGATCTCAACAGATATTAAAGATTTTCCTTCCCAGGTTCTTCCTTTTAAAAGTCTACTTGAGGGAAGAGCCATGCTGGTTAAAAAAACAAGACCCATAGGTGTAGAGTGTGTGGTTCGGGGATACCTTAGTGGATCGGCATACAGAGAATATAAGGAAAAGGGTTCTGTAGCTGAAATTCCTCTTCCTGCAGGGCTTAAGGAAAGCGATCCCCTACCCTCTGTCATTTTTACTCCAGCTATCAAGTCCTCTCAGGGACACGATATAAATATATCTTTTAAAAAAATGCAGGAGATGGTTGGGAAAAAGTTATCTGAAACTATCAAGCAGATTAGTTTAAAAATTTACGAATATGTATCCCATTTCCTGGATTCTCGAGGATTTATTCTGGCTGATACTAAAATGGAATTTGGAACGCTTGATGGCGAGATTCTGCTCATAGATGAGCTTATCACCCCAGATTCTTCCAGATTCTGGCTTAAAGAAAAATACATTCCTGGAAAACACCAGGATAGCTTTGATAAACAGTTTGTGCGGGATTATTTTGAGACATTAAAATGGGGGAAAAATCCTCCTCCACCACCTCTACCTCCCGATATAATTGAAAAAACAAGTAAAATTTATCAGGATACCTACCGCAGAATAACCGGAAAAAATATCTTTTAGGGTCTATTGGGTCTGTTGAGTCGTTGGGTCTATCTCGTCTGTTTCGTCTATCTCGTCTATCTGGTGTGTTTGGTTGATTTGGTTCATTTGGTTCATTTGGTTTGTAGGAACCAGAAACCAACAACCAGTAACCAGGAACCAATAACTAACAACCCGGGGATCATTAAGGAGGCCGTCTTTTTTGTAATCCGGGATAGGATTGACAGAGGAAACTTAAATAATACAATTAAACAGGGAAGGATGAAAAAATGCAGGACGTAGAGATAAAAAAGCTTAAGGAAATTGAAAAAAGATACCATGAGCTAAACAAAATCCTGAGCGACCCCGATGTTTTAAAGAATCCTCAACTGCTGCAAAAGTACAGCAAGGAACAAAATGAGATAAAAGAAACAGTTGAGATGTGGGAAAAATATCAGAAGCTACAGGAAGAGATGAAAAATGTGAATTTGATGCTGAAAGAAGAACAGGATCCTGAGTTAAAAAAACTGGCAAAGGAAGAGAAAAAAAATATAAGCCAGCAGTTATCTTCCTTAGAGGAAAAACTGAGTGTGATGCTTCTCCCTCAGGATAGATTCTCCCATAGAAATGCCATAGTTGAGATTAGAGCTGGAGCTGGAGGAGAAGAAGCTGCTCTTTTTGCCGCTGACCTTTATAAGATGTATACCCGTTACGGGGAAAGAAAGGGATGGAAAATAGAAAACATCCACTTTCATCCTACAGATATAGGGGGATTTAAAGAGATTATATTTGTTGCAGAAGGTAAAGATGCCTTCTCAACCCTTAAATACGAAAGAGGAGTTCATCGGGTTCAGAGAGTTCCTGTAACAGAATCAAGTGGTCGGATTCACACATCCACTGTTACAGTTGCTGTTTTACCTGAAGCTGAGGAAATTGATGATGTGGAAATTAATCCAGAAGATTTACGTATAGAGACTTTTCGTTCAAGAGGAGCGGGGGGCCAGCATGTAAATGTAACAGATTCCGCAGTGAGAATTACCCATATTCCAACAGGAATTACTGTTCAATGTCAGGATGAGCGGTCCCAACATCAAAACAGAGCCAAGGCCATGCGTGTACTACGCTCAGAACTTCTCGAGCTAAGAGAAAGAGAACAACAACAGAAAATGTCTCAAGAGAGGAAATCCCAAATTGGAAGAGGAGAAAGATCAGAGAAAATCAGGACCTATAACTTTCCCCAGGGAAGAGTTACGGATCATCGAGTTGGGTTAACTTTATTTAACTTAGAGGAAATTCTCGATGGAGATCTTGATAAGCTTATTACTCCACTTATAAAAATGATGAGGGAAAAAGAAGTTGTAAGTGATAAAGCTAAGTAAAAATTATCTTCTCGATAATTTAAAGGTAAATAAAGATACTCCATGCTGGCTTGAGGGTATTAGTCCCGAGGCCAAAGGATATGGGGTATTTTTGTTATGGAAGAGAATAAACTCACCCATATTTTACATTCTTCCAGAGCAACAACAGGCTGAAAACATATATCATGATTTAAAAACATTTACCGGAGAGAAAGCCTTTTTATTTTCTCTAAAGGGAAAAGAATCATCCGGGGATCTTTACCAAATTCTGGATCTAATAGAAAAAAAAGAAAATATTATAATTCTAAGCTCAATTGAAAATGCAACCAAACCCATTCCTTCTTTTGAGTATCTTGGCTCCAATACAATTCTTATAAAAAAGGGAGAGAAATTAGAAAGAGATAATGTTGTTAGATGGCTAACCAGAGCAGGTTATATTCATGTTCCTGCTGTAGAGGATAAAGGTGAGTATTCGGTGAGGGGAAGTATAGTTGATTTTTTCTGTCCTTTGTACTCTAACCCTATAAGGGTTGAATTTTTTGGAGATGATGTAGAATCCATAAGAGAGTTTGATGTCTCAACACAGTGTTCCATAAAAAGAATCAGTAAAGTGGTTTTATCTCCAAAAAATGAACCGGATTTGAATTCTCACAGCAAGCTTTGCCCTCTTTTTCAAATATTGCCTTCATTTTATTCTCTCATCCTGGATGAACCCTTTGATCTTCAGGAAAAAATAGAAAAATTAATTGATAAAGAAAAAAAGAGGCTTTTAATCCAGAGGACTAAATTTTATATTTCCTCTTTTCCTCAGGAAACCACGTGGATGAGATATAAAAAAAGGGTATCTTTTCATTCCTCTCCCCTCCCACCTTATCGAGGTGATCTTAACCTTTTGTCCAAAGATATAAGAGCATGGCTGGAAGATGGGTATAAAATAAGCATAGTGATACCCGATCCAGGGCAGGCAAGAAGGATCCAGCAGCTCATGGTGGAAAGAAATCTTGAGATCGATATAAAAAGCTCATTTAACGATAGTGGAATTTCTCCTCTCTCAATAATCATAGGTGATATAGGCAGGGGATTTATTATCGAGGAAAGAAAAGAAGTTATAATTAGTGATAGAGATATTTTTAGAGTATATCGGACAAGAAAGAAAAAAGAGCTCTCTTCTTTTAAAGAAAAAATAAAAAACTGGAATGAATTAAAAGAAGGGGATTACGTTGTCCATATTGACTATGGAATAGGAAAATTTAAAGGTCTTGTAACTCTTGAGGTTATGGGTAAAAAGGGAGACTATTTTCAGGTAAATTATAAAGATTCCGATCGTCTTTACGTTCCTCTCAGTCAACTGGACAGACTCCACAAGTACATTGGAGATTCAGAGAATCCTCCCCCCATTTACAATCTGGAAGGAGGTCAGTGGGAGCTTACAAAAAGGAGAGTTGAAAAAGCAACGAGGGAACTTGCCAGTTCTCTTCTTAAACTTTATTCCATAAGAAAGGCAAAACCTGGATATTCTTTTTCTCCGGATACCTCCTGGCAATTAGAGTTTGAGGCCTCTTTTCCTTACCAGGAGACACCTGATCAGTTAAATGCTACCTATCAGGTTAAAAAAGATATGGAAAGCCCTTTTCCTATGGATAGATTGATATGCGGTGATTCGGGGTACGGGAAAACCGAAGTTGCAATAAGAGCCAGTTTTAAGGCGGTGATGGATAATAAACAGGTCGCTGTACTTGTTCCTACAACTATCCTGGCTGATCAGCATTACAGGACTTTTTCCCAGAGGATGTCCAGGTACCCGGTACGTATTGAAATGCTCTCCAGATTTCAACTTCCAGGGGAGCAGAAGAGGATAATACAGGACCTGAAAGAGGGAAAAGTAGACATTGTGATTGGAACCCACAGACTCTTACAGAAAGATATTAAGTTTAAAGACCTTGGTCTTGTGATTATTGATGAGGAACAGAGATTTGGAGTAATTCAAAAGAAAAAACTCAAGGAGTTACGTAAAACTGTAGATGTTCTCACACTTTCAGCAACTCCTATCCCTCGTTCCTTATATATGGCCTTGATGGGAATTTACAGATTAAGCACTATTTCCTCCCCTCCTCTGGAAAGACAAAATGTGGAAATAGAGGTTGCAGAGTATAATGAGGAGATTATAAGACAGGCTATACTTAGAGAAATATCAAGAGGGGGCCAGGTTTTTTACCTTTACAACAGGGTAAAGGATATACAAAAAATAGCCCAAAAAATAAAGAGAATACTTCCACATATTAATTTATGCATAGCCCATGGTCAGATGAGTTCCAGTAAACTGGAAAAAACAATAATAGAGTTTATTCACGGAAAGTACGATTTGCTGGTTTGCACCTCGATAATAGAGTCAGGAATTGATATGCCTAACGTAAATACCTTAATTGTGGAAAATGCAGAGCAATTTGGCCTTGCCGATTTATATCAGCTACGTGGCAGGGTTGGCAGGGGAAAAAGGAAAGGTTACGCTTATTTTCTGTTTAAACCGGAGAAAGCTCTTACCGAACAGGCTAAAAGAAGACTCCAGATTATCCACCAATTTAAGGGACCGGGATCGGGATTAAAAATTGCCATGGAAGATTTACATATAAGAGGGGCAGGGAATCTACTGGGAAAAGAGCAACATGGACATATAGCAGCTGTTGGTTTCACCCTTTACTCTCAATTACTTGCTGAAGAAATTAAAAAATTAAAAGGGGAGAAGGTAGAGCCATCTTTTCCGTTTCATATTGAAGTTGGAGTGGAGGCTCGAATTCCCTCCTCTTACGTTCCTTATCCAGATCAAAGAATGCAGTTATACACAAGGATAGGAGAAATAGGTAATGAGGATCAGCTTCTGGAATTTAAGGAAGAGCTAAGGGATAGATTTGGGCCTTTACCGAATCAGGTTAAAAATTTAATTTCACTCCTTCAGGTAAAACTGGTGGCAAAGCAACTTGGGATATTTTCCATAAGGAGGGATTTTAATAATCAAATTATAGTTAATTTTTCTCCTCTTTACCC
>JAGGTG010000087.1 GCA_021163905.1 Candidatus Aerophobota bacterium | reverse complement strand
TTGCGTCATTGCGTCCTTGAGTCAGTTGTTTAAAGCAACGTTGAGCGTAGAACCTTGGACATAGAACGCATCTACACATCTGCGCATCAACTGACTAAGAAGAAAATTTTCTTGACAATTCCCGAATTCACCCCATAATTAGAAAAAAAGTAAAAGAAGGAGGGTATAAATGGCAAAGGTAAAAATAGGTTTTGTTCCAGCTCATAGGGAGCCTTTTGATGAAGAGTGGGCTGTAAATATGAAGCAGAGGGTCCTTGATGCTTTAAAATCTTTAAAGAATAAAAATATAGATATCATTCATCCTGATACTTCTCTAACGAAAAATGGACTTGTCAGGAATGATGAAGATGCAGAAAAAATAATAAATTACTTTAAAAATGAAGACCTATCAGGAATTATGATTGGAGCTATGACCTTTGGGGACGAGATTTCTGCAGCTACAGTAGCTCAGTCTTTTCCAGATCTTCCAATCCTTTTATTCAGTACCAAGGAGGGATCCTTCACTCCTGAGGGGGGTAGAAGATCTGATGCCTTTTGTGGTACTTTGTCTATCGGCTCGGCTTTATATAGAAGAAGAATACCCTTTATTTTTCTGGGTAATGTGTTTCCTGAAGAGGAAAAATTTATTCGGGGAGTGGAGGATTTTGCTCGAACCTGCAGAGCTGTTAAAAGATTTTTAGGTGCACGTATAGGACTTGTAGGACCAAGACCGGAAAGATTTGAAACCTGTGCTATTAATGAGTTTCCAATGATAGAACAGTTTGGTCAAAGGGTGGTTCAAAAATCTTTAGTGGAGATATTTAATGCAGCTCAGTCTGTTAAGGATGATAAAAAAGTAAAGGAAATTGTGGAGGAAATTAAAAAACAGGCAATTTGTGAGATAGCCGAGGAATCGCTGGAAAAATCCGCTCGTCTGGAGATAGCCCTGGAGGATTTTGCCAGGGAAAAAAAGTTAAGTGCAATGGCAGTTCAGTGCTGGTCAGCCATGCAGGAGATATACGGGATCTCCCCCTGCATTAGTATGGGACGTCTGACTCAAAAAGGGATGATGACCGCCTGCGAGGTAGATATACATGGTGCTCTAACCATGCTTGTACAACATGCAGTATCTCTGGAGGAAACTGTCCCTCATTTTATCGACTGGACAATTCAACATCAATCAAAGGAAAATGTCTTTCTTGCCTGGCATTGTGGAAATGCTCCCTTTTCCCTCAGAGCACCTGACTCAAAGATTTATTTGAGAAGCCACAGCATTCTGGGAAAATCACTGGGTGAGGATAAAAGTGGAGGGGTAGCTGAATTTAAATTAAAGGAAGGAGAGGTAACTCTCAGCAGAATTGTAGAGTACGATGGGCAGTTTAAGATGTTTGTTACAACAGGAAAGATAATCCCAAGCAGTGATAATCTAAGAGGTTCCTGGAGCTGGGTTGAGGTAAAGGATCTTGACCTTCTTTACAGAACTTTACTTCAGGAAGGATTCACTCATCATGCATCTATGATTCACGGAGATTTTAAAAAGCCCCTTACCGATTTCTGTCAGTTTACAGGAATAGAAGCAGTGGTATTATAAAATCTCACAGAGACAAAGATTAACAAATGATTGTATTTTTAATTATAGCAGGTATTGCAGGGTTTTTAGCCTGGATATACTGGCCAGAGATTATAGGAGCAGGATGGAGCCCAACTCCCTTGCCCCACGTCAGGAGGATGCTTAAAATGGCCAGAGTGGGACCTGAGGATGTAGTGTATGATCTTGGATGTGGAGATGGAAGAATAATAACCGTAGCTGCAGGTGAATTTGGAGCAAGAGCAGTAGGAATAGAGGCTGATCCTTTCCGCTTTTTTCTGTCCTTTTTAAGGGTGAGATTTTCAGGGGTAAGGGATAAGGTTAATGTAAGATGGGGGAACTTTTTCAATCATAACCTGAAAGACGCCACTGTAGTAACAGTTTTTCTTTCAACAAAAGCAAATAGGAAACTTAAGGAAAAATTAAAAAAGGAGTTATCTCCTGGTACACGTGTGGTTTCCTATTACTGGATTTTTGATGACTTGAAAATGACCGAATGTGATCCTTTCCTACATCTTTATCTTTACGAGATAGGCAGGTAACAAATTTAGGTAACATGGTATGGAAAAGGAATTTATAAAGGATATTTTGGATAAGGTTAGCAGAGGTGAGTTGGGGGTTAATGATGCTCTGGAAAAGTTAAAAACTCTTCCCTTTGAGGATCTTGGTTTTGCCCGAATTGACCATCATCGACATTTGCGCAGAGGATTTCCAGAAGTTATATTCTGCCAGGGTAAATCACTTTCCCAGATTAAAGCTATCTTTAAAGGGATCTGGAATAAGGGAAATTTAGTTATAGCTACAAGAGCTACAGGAAAAATCTATAAAGCGGTTAAAGAAATTATACCGGAAGCTGTTTACTATCAGCAGGCAAGAATGGTTGTTGCAGGTAAAGGCAAACCTCTAAAAAATAGGGAAAAATTTATTCTGGTAATTACTGCAGGAACTGGTGATATTCCCGTAGCTGAGGAGGCAAAAGTTACAGCGGAGCTTATGGGAAATAGAGTCGAGACTCTTTACGATGTAGGAATAGCTGGAATTCACAGATTAGTTGATGGAAAAGAACTTCTTATAAATGCCAACGTTTTGATTGTGATAGCAGGAATGGAAGGTGCTCTTCCAGGTGTGGTGGGTGGATTGGTGGAAAAACCGGTTATTGCGGTTCCAACAAGTGTTGGGTATGGAGTGGGGTTTAAAGGATTTTCGGCACTTATTGGAATGCTAAGTAGCTGTAGTCCAGGAATAGCGGTAGTTAATATAGATAATGGATTTGGAGCAGGTTATCTTGCCTCAATTATAAATCAAATGAATATGGAAGAGATATGAAAATAGCTTATTTTGACTGCTTTTCTGGAATTAGTGGAGATATGATATTGGGTGCACTTGTAGATGCAGGTTTACCCTTAGAAGTTTTTACAAAGTTAATAGATGATCTTAACCTCTCAGGCTGCAGGATAAGCTCAAAAAAGGTAAAAAAATCCGGTATATCCGCTACAAAAGTTGATATTAGCTTTCCACCGATAAGAAAAAGTCCTGCTGAAATTCTTTCCCTTATGGAGAGTCTTGATATATCTCAAAAATTAAAGGAAAAAAGCAAAAGTATTTTTCTTACACTGGCAAAAGCCGAAGCTTACATTCATCAGGAGGATATAAACAGTGTTCATCTGCACGAGTTAGGTTCTATAGATACCCTGATTGATATAGTTGGATCTGTTGTTGGTCTTGACAAAATGGGAATAGAGGAAGTCTACTCATCAGAGATAAATGTTGGTGAAGGGTTTGTTAAAACTGCCCATGGTTATCTTCCAGTTCCTGCTCCGGCTACAGCACATATACTTAAAGGGGTTCCTGTTTATTCTAGTGGAGTAAAAGCTGAGCTTACAACACCTACAGGAGCAGCAATATTAACCGGTTTTTCTTCTGGTTACGGATCCTTGCCTTTAATGAAGCTGGAGGTAATTGGATACGGCGCGGGAGAAAAAGATCTTCCCTCACCTAACCTACTCCGAGTGCTAATAGGGGAAAAGAGTATTCAATCTGAACAGGAGGATTGGGTAAGTGTTCTTGAGACAAATATCGATGATATGAATCCTGAGTTTTATGATTATCTAATTGATTTTCTTTTAAAAAAAGGAGCTCTTGATGTTTTCTTAACCCCCATTCAGATGAAAAAATCCCGTCCCGGGATGCTACTTAGTGTAATCTGTTATGAAAAAAAACAAAAGGAAATTATCGATACTATTTTTTCAGAGACCTCTACTTTTGGTATAAGAATATCACGTTTAAGACGGGAAAAGTTGAAAAGAGAAATCAAGAATTTAAAAACCTCTCTTGGAAATATCAGGGTGAAACTCGGTATCCTGGATGGAAAAATAGTGAGTGTAAGTCCCGAATATGAGGATTGTAAAAAAATTGCTCTGGAGAGGAAGATACCTTTAAAAAGAGTATATGAATTAGTTAAAATGGAGGCAGGATCCCTGATAACTAAAAGATATGCTTAAATTGGGAGGTTAAGATGAAACCGGATAAGTCCCCTAAAATATCAATAGGAAGTTGGGCTTACGCCATTGGCCCTTATGCCAACAACCCAATTCCCCTGCCAGAGGTTATTAAAAGGTTAAGCGATCTTGGATTTGATGGAGTTGAGTTAGGTGGTTTTAAACCTCATGCTCATCCTGATCTTTATCCAAGCAAGAAAGATAGAGAATATCTTGTGAAAATGCTAAAAGAAAATGGATTGGAAGTTCCAGCTTATGCTGCAGATCTTTGGTCATTACCTTTTGCCGAGGGAGATCCTGAAATTGTTAAACAGTACAAACAGATGTTTAAGAGGAGTTTGGATTTTTGTTATGATTGTGGTATCCCTGCAATAAGGGTAGATACAGTAACCCATACCCCCCTTCCTGAAAATCTTGATTATCCTACAGTGTGGACGAGAATAAGAGATATGTTCACCTGGTGCTCAGATGAAGCTAAAAAGAAAAATATACTTGTTGTATGGGAATTTGAACCAGGATTTATAATTAATAAACCTCACGAGATAAAAAAAATGCTAGAGGAGGTTAACAGGGATAATTTTAAAGTTCTGTTTGATACCTGCCATGCCCATATGTGTTCAGTGGTAGCTGCCAAGCAAACTCCTCCCCTTGACAAATTGGAAGGAGGAGAAAAAGAATTTGCTTTTCTTCTGAAGGGAAAGATCGGGCATGTGCACATTATTGATTCAGATAATACACTGCATGATAATGAAACAAGCACTCATGCTCCTCTTGGTACCGGGGTTCTGGACTTCAAAACCCTTCTTCCCGCAATTTTGGAGGCTGGTTATACTTCCGAGTGGTGGTCAATTGATCTTTGCTTCTGGCCCGATGCCTGGGAAGTAACTGAGAGATGCAAGAACTATCTTGACAGGGTTTTTAAAGAGCTTGATTGGAAATAAAAAGGAGGAAAAGATGCAGGGAAAAATGAAGGCACAGGTATTTTATGAACCGGAAAATATGAAGTTTGAAAAGGTGGATATTCCTGAGATTAATGATGATGAGGTATTAATTAAGGTTAGGGCTTGTGGAATTTGTGGCTCCGATATTGCCTATTACTGGGGTTTATCTCCTCTGGAAACTTCAACTGGTAAGGGTCCTCTTATTCTCGGACATGAACTTGCTGGAGAAGTGGTGGAGGTTGGTAGAATACCCGACAAAATGGGACTTTTTAAACCTGGAGATCGGGTGGTTGCAGAGCCTGTTCAGTATTGTAATACCTGTGAAATGTGTAAAAGAGGTATGGTTAATCTATGCGATAACAAAACTGTTCTCGGTGTATCGGTTAACGGGGGTTTTGCTGAGTATGTTAAGTCAAAGTATACGGGCCTACACAAGCTTCCGGATAATATGTCATTTGAAGAGGGAACTTTTGTAGAACCACTTTCCAATGCAGTGTATGCTGTTAATAACCTTAATGTCTCTTTTGGTAACCTCTGTGTTGTATTTGGTCCAGGACCTATCGGTAATATGATAGTACAACTTTTAAAATCAAAGGGAGCAGGAAAAATAGTTCTTGTAGGAACAAGAGATTATAGACTGGAGTTGGGGAAAAAATCAGGTGCTGATGTTATTATAAATGTTAAAGAGAAAGATTCAAAGTACTACACACCTGATCTTGGTGAGGAGATTAAAAGTTTAAGCCAGGGGAAAATGGCCAATCGTGTTATATGTGCAACAGGGTCACCTGAGGCAATGCAACAGGCATTAGAGATCTCGGGGAAAAGAGCAGTAATTGTTTATTTTGGTTTGCCAGGTCCTGATGATATAATAAGGGTTCCTGCACTTAACTCACTTCTTATGGATAAGACCATCCGCTTTTCCTGGTTAAGCCCCCTTACCTGGCCTACAACAATTCAGTCCATTGCTACAGGTCTTGTTAAAGTCAAGGATTTAATAACCCATCGTTTTGATCTTAAAGATGCCCTTAAGGGGCTACAGGCTATTAAAAATAGAGAAGATAACGCCATGAAGGGAATAATAATCCCATCCTAAAAGTTATCTTTGTTTTCTGAAATTGGGACAGTTTCTGGTGGCTATGTGGGCTCTCTGGGTATCCCACGGATTAATTGAGGGGGAAAATATTCCCCCTCAACGCTTCGCTTCGCTCGCTGCTCCCCCTGAAAGGCAAAGCAGACGGCCTCGCCAGAGTTTGGTATCACCTCTAACTTTACTGCA
>JAGGTG010000051.1 GCA_021163905.1 Candidatus Aerophobota bacterium | reverse complement strand
GCGAGGCCGGTTTCCGTGGGATACCCAGGGAGCCCCTTAGGGGGAGCAGCGAGCGAAGCGAAGCGTTGAGGGGGAATATTTTCCCCCTCAATAGTCCCGCAAGAATACCCAGGAGCCCACATAGTTATCAAAAAGTGTCCCAATGTCAGAACAATAATCTCTTGTCAAAATTAAAAAATCTGATAAACTCTATCTAAGTCAACCTTAAGGAGATGTTGAGATGGCTCATACAAAATCAGCAAAAAAGAGAATGCGTCAGGCAAAAGAAAGAGCAAAACGTAATCGTCAGATCAAAAATCGTGTAAAAAATAGTATAAAAAAACTCCTTCAATTAATCAATGGTGGAAATATTGAGGAAGCAAAGAATAAACTGCCTGAAATTATAAGTCTCATTGACTCAGCTTGGGCAAAAGGTGTATGGCACAAAAATAAGGTAGCTCGCGAAAAGTCACGTCTTATGAAAAAAATTAGTCAAAGTAAAAGTTAGCAAACTTTCCCCCTTTGTCAAAAAGCTCTCATAAGATCAAGTAGTGGAAATGAGAAAGAAAAATATTCGAAATTTTTCCATAATAGCTCATATAGATCATGGAAAATCTACATTAGCTGATCGGCTACTGGAGTATACTCATACTTTATCTTCTCGTGAGTTAAAAGAGCAAACTCTTGACACTATGGATCTTGAGAGAGAAAGGGGAATTACCATTAAAGCTCACACCATTACATTGACCTACAAAACAGCAGATGGAAAAACCTACTTTTTAAATCTCATAGATACACCAGGACATGTAGATTTTAGTTATGAAGTATCCAGAGCTCTTGCTGCCTGTGAGGGAACGCTGCTTTTAATTGATGCTGTGCAGGGAGTAGAGGCTCAAACAATTGCCAATCTTTACCTTGCCCAGCAGAGAAAACTCACCATTATCCCTGTAATTAATAAGATAGATCTACCCCTGTCTAACCCGGAAAAAGTAAAAAACCAGCTGCTTAAATTAGGGATTAGTACCAAAGGCTCCGAGGTTATTCTGGCAAGTGCTAAGAATGGAACAGGGGTACCGGAAATTATTGAAGCTATAATTCAGCGTATTCCCGCACCTTTGGATCTTTCCCACCTTCCCCTGAAAGCTCTGATATTTGATTCAATTTTTGATAATCACAGAGGGGTTATTGGATATATCCGTGTATTTGAGGGGATAATTAAACCAGGAATGAAGATTCTGGTTATGTCTTCTAAAAAGGAGTTTAAGGTAGAAGAAGTTGGTATTTTAAGGTTAAAAAGAGTTCCTTCAGACAAACTGGAATCAGGTGAAGTTGGATATTTTATTGCCAATGTAAAAAATATATCAGATTTGAGAGTTGGAGATACGATAACCGAAGCTGACAATCCAACTTCTGAACCATTCCCTGGTTACAAGGAGCCAAAACCTATGGTATTTTGTGGAATTTATCCAGCAGAGGAGGAGACTTTTTCCCGCCTTAAAATTGCTCTTGATAAATTAAGACTTAATGATCCTTCCTTTACCTATGAACCGGAAAACTCTCCTGTTCTTGGTCCTGGTTTTCGTTGTGGATTTCTGGGTCTTTTACATAAAGAGATAGTTCAGGAAAGGCTCGAAAGAGAGTTTGATCTTAGCCTTGTAACCACTGCTCCAAATGTTATATACCGTTTACTGAAATCTAATGGAGAGATTGTAGAGGTGGATAATCCAAGTAAATTCCCTTCTGATAAAAAAATAGAGATGGTGGAGGAGCCGTATGTAAAGGGAAGTATAATTACCGCACAGGAATACATGGGAGCTATTTTTGAACTTCTGGAAAAAAGAAGAGGTCAATTTCTGGATATGAGATGGATTGACTCATCCAGAGTTCTTCTACTTTATAAAATTCCCCTGGCTGAGATAGCTACTAAATTTTACGATGAGTTGAAATCGATAAGCAGGGGTTATGCCACCTTTGACTATGAATATATTGGATACGAAGAGGGTGAGCTTGTTAAATTAGATGTTCTGGTAAACGGAAGGATAGTGGATGCTCTCTCGGCAATTGTTCATAAAGATAAAGCTTACCCTAAGGCACGAGCTCTTGCTAAAAAATTAAAAGAGCTTATACCCCGACATCAGTTCCCTGTCCCTATTCAAGTTGCAATAGGTAAGAGGGTAATTGCCCGGGAAACAATTCCGGCTCTCAGAAAAGATGTAACTGCTCCTCTTTATGGAGGAGATGTTACCAGAAAGAAGAAACTTCTGGAGCGTCAGAAAGAAGGAAAAAAAAGAATGAGAAAATTTGGGAAAGTTAACATTCCACAACGTGCCTTTATGGCAATTATTGAAGCAGAATGATTAACAGATTCAAGTATCAATAAAACTTAGTTATAATTTTTCTGATCGAACTTTCTCTCCTCTTCTTTATTTACTTTTGTTTCTATACCGGTCCATCCAATTTTAAATGAAAAAAGGCGCCCCTCTTTAGTTGAGTCAACTATCCTTTGCAAAATGTCTGTTCCTCTTCCTGAGATCCATATAAAGGAAAAAACAATTAAAATCAAAAACACAACACCTATAACAGCATCCGCTACTCCTTTATTCGAGAGAAAGGCCAATTTAACAAGCGCTATTAAGGATACAACAAACAGTACGATTCCTAATATGGAGGCTAATAAATTTAGCCCTTTTTCCCCTTTGCCTGTATTTTTTTCGTCTATCCACATTTTTCACCTCTTATAATTTTTTAAGATAAAAATTAACTTTTCCATATCTCTCGTTTTGAGGTCTTTAAAAAAATTGTATCTTTGTAATTTGTCTTAATAATAGCAAAAAAACAAGGATTTGTTAAATGCAATTTCTATACCAACTGGAAACAAAAACTTGACAGAGCTAGAGTGGGTGTTATTATGATGAAAAATGATGATTGAATTTGAAAAGAGCTGGAAATCAAGGGCAAAGGGGAGGTGAGAGGTTAAAATGTAAAATAGCTTATCCAGCCGAATGTTTATAATAAAAATCGTATTTTTTATAAGGAGGTTGTGAAAAGATGAGAAAGGCAAAGTTTTTGATAGTTTCAATGCTAATATTGGCATTTACAGGTTCATTGATGATTCTGCCTGCCTATACTGCCCAAAATAAAACATATGATTTTCCCTTTATCTCTCATGGAGGACAGGAAAATCCTTTCTGGAGCCAGGTATACGTGGGGTACAAGGATGCACTAAAAAAATTTGAATGCAAAGGTCATATGTACCGTCCTCCAAGAGAAGGAGATCTGGCCTGGCAGCTCAGGACCTGGAAGGCAGTTCTTGCCAGAAAGCCAGATGGAATAATCACCACTATCCCGGATGAGAAGATGTTTGATTCTGTCATTAAACAGGCAATTGATATGGGAATCCCTGTTCTTTCTGCCAATACAGATGATCCTGAAGGA
The DNA here is from genome assembly GCA_021163905.1 of Candidatus Aerophobota bacterium. Lineage (GTDB taxonomy): Bacteria > Aerophobota > Aerophobia > Aerophobales > B3-G15 > JAGGTG01. Next base: position 2,871 of record JAGGTG010000051.1, on the reverse strand, counting down.
GCAAAGGGTAATGCAAGATTAGCCTATATTGGCCAACCTCTTGTAGATTCAGGATATATGTTAGCTGAAAAAGCAATAACGAAGTACTTCCCTGGAGGACCTCCAGCACCACAAGATCTGTATGTTTTGTTAACCATGGGAGCCCCAGGTGAGACCTGGTGCCAGATGCGAGCAGAGGGTATAATTAATTTTCTTCACAAGTACGGTGTTCCTGAGAAGAATATCTATAAGCTTGATACCACAATGAAAGCAGACGTGATACAATCTCGTGTAGTGGCTTACCTGGCAGCCCATCCAAAGACCAATCTTGTTCTGAGCACTCAATACAGTATAGGTGGTTATCTGGCTGCAAAATCTCTTGGGAAAAAACCTGGAGAGATAACAATAGCTGGATTTGATCTGGTTCCCACAGTACTTGATGGAATTGAGGAAGGCTATATAGCCTTTACTATCAATCAACAACCCTACCTTCAGGGATATCTTCCTGTAGTGGAGTTATACCTTATGAAAGAAACGGGTATTACTCCCGTTGATATTAACACCAGTATGGCGGTAGTGGATAAAACCAATGTAAAAGAGGTAAGAGAAAGACTCCGTGTAACAAAGTAGAAAGATAGGAGTTCTATTTTCTTTAAAGGGCATTTTGATTCTTTATCAAGAAGAGTCAAAATGCCCTCTTTAAATACCTAAAATTATTAAATAAGTTGAAAAATAAATGAAAGCCCGTCAAATTGTCGGAAGGATCTTAACTATTAAAGAAACAAGTAGTGTCTTGATGTTACTTGCTACCGTACTTATCTTTCATGCACTTTCGCCTTATTTTCTCTCCTACTATAATCTTAGAACTCTTCTGGAATTATTTCCGGAATTTGGTATTCTTGTTTTAGGGGTAACATTGCTTATGATTTCTGGAGAGTTTGATCTTTCGGTAGGTTCTGTTTTTGCTCTTTGTCCCATACTTATTATTGAGATGATTTATTTAAATGTAAATATAGCAATAGCAACAGTCTTGGCCTTACTTGTTAGCCTGGCAATTGGTGCTCTTAACGCCACAATAGTTGTAAAAACAGGTATTCCCTCCTTTATAGTTACACTTGCAACGATGATGTGCTGGAGAGGGGCAGTATTGGCTGCCTCGGGAGGAACTCCGCCCCCTATCCCGAAACAATTTTCTATTATTGAAAAATATACCGTATCCTGGATAGGCCCTATCCGAATTTCATTCATTTATTTTGTGGTGATTCTTATTATCTTCTGGATTTTACTGGAGCGGACAAGATTTGGAAACTGGGTATTTGCCTCAGGGGGTAATCCAGAAGCAGCAAGGGCCCGTGGAATTAGTCCTGCAAAGGTAAAATTTATATGTTTTATGCTAACCTCTTTGTTAGCTGCTTTTGCCGGAGTTATTGAGGCTGCCAGGATAGGATCAGCCTTGCCCTCAGCGGGAACAGGATGGGAACTTGATGCAATTGCGGCTTCTGTTATTGGGGGAACTTCTTTATTTGGAGGAGTTGGTAGTGTAGTGGCAGCCGTAATTGGGGCCTTCCTTCTTAGAATTATAGGTAATGGTCTTGTACTGGCAGGAGCCCCGGGTTTTTATTTTCGGACCTTTGTGGGAATAATTATAATACTGGCAGTAATCTTTAATATTATTATTAAAAAACGGGCTTTAAAGATAAGGTGGTGAAATGGAAAAGAAGGTGCCACTGATAGAGATGAAAAACATCCATAAGTGGTATGGAAGAATCCATGCACTGAAGGGTGTAGACTTTAAAGTCAACAATAAGGATATTGTGGGATTAGTTGGTGATAATGGAGCGGGTAAATCTACCTTAATTAAGATTCTATCCGGAGTTTACATGCCTGATAAGGGAGAGATTTTTTTTAAGGGTAAAAAGGTTAAATTTTACTCTCCAAGGGATGCTATAAGAATGGGAATTGAAACTATCCATCAGAGCACAGGACTGGTAGATACAATGGATATAAAGAGAAATATCTTTTTGGGGAGAGAACCCACACGAAGATTTGGCCCCGTAAAATGGCTGGATTTAAAAAAAATGGCAAGGGACTCTCTTGTAGCCTTAAAAAACATAGGCCTTGAGTTAAACTCGCCTTCCATAAATGTTGAGGAGTTATCCGGTGGTCAAAGACAGGGAGTAGCTATTGCAAGGGCTGTTTATTTTAAAACCAACCTTTTACTTCTGGATGAGCCTACCAATAACCTGTCAGTTAAGGAGACAGAAAAGGTTTTACAGTACATTCAGGAACTGAAGAATCAAGGTACATCAAGTGTTTTTATAACCCACAATCTTTACCATGTATATCCAATAGCTGACAGAATTGTTATCTTAAAACTTGGCGAGAAAATAGGGGAGTTTAAAAAAGACGAAACTTCGGTTGAGGAATTAATTGATTTAATAAAGTCCTGATTGCTTGTGAGGATCCTGTCTGTCTTATTTTTCCTGATATATCTCCCACTATTCAGACGGGCGTTTTGTTAAAGTATAAGGATACAAATATTCAGGTAAATGCAGTAGCAACAACACGTCTTATAACCGGATGGATATCATCGGCTTTATTGGCTAACCTTAACAGATGACCACTTATCTTACCTGCTTTTTCTATTCTTCTTGCTCTCAGTTTTTTCCTGGTAGTTGGACTTATTTTTGGAATTTACCCAGCTATGAGAGCATCAAAACTTGATCCTGTAGAAGCCTTAAGGTATGAGTGATTTTACTGCTAAAGCCCATTCTTGAGGATAAGATTGAGTATTTCATCCCGGGAAAATCCCATAATTTTTTGCTGCTCGCCGGGTGTGTTTTTCATAATAGCGTTAATTGGTCTGCCGGCTGCTCGGTTAGTCAGTTGTCT
>JAGGTG010000063.1 GCA_021163905.1 Candidatus Aerophobota bacterium | reverse complement strand
TATCTCGTCTTTCTCGTCTGTTTCGTCTGTTTCGTCTATCTCGTCTGTTTCGTCTATCTCGTCTGTTTCGTCTATCTCGTCTGTCTGGTTCATTTGGTGTATTTGGTTCATTAGTTTGTTTGGTTGAAATCTGATGCATCTACGACATTTATCCATCCACGCATTAGCCTCGAATGTGGAACAAACTGACCAACAGAGCTTTTAGGAATTGGAAAGAACCTTTTTACAGTGTTCTTCAAACATGTATCTGAAGTGAAGATTCGACTGAGGAGAAAATCCCATTACTCTCTCCCAGACATCAGAACTTTCCATACAAAGATAACAAAATACAGAAGGAGCATGATCTTTAATGCATTGATAAACTTTTCTAAATAATTTTATTCTTAAAGGTTTTATATAACGAAGTTTCCCATCAAGACCACGTATCATCTCCTGATAAACTATTTTGGTGGTGGGAAACCTGTGCTGAATTATCTGCTTAAGAGAAGAAGTAAGACGCAAAGCACCAAGGGAAATCCAGAAAATACGGGAAGGATCAATATAGGAAAATAACTCATCAATAAGTTTTTCGTAATCAGCCTCCCATTCAGGGTAAAAGATTATGGGGTCAAAGTGAAATCCCAGCATAAACCCTCTTTCCTGCAAAAGATGGGCAGCTTTTAATCTTCTTTTCAGAGAAGCTGCAAAATGCTCTTCTCTCTCAACAATAAACCGGGGATTTAAAGACCAGGAAATAACTATATTTGGAGAAGGAGAGAGCTTTAAAAATTCCCTGATTTCATCAGTCTTTGTTTTAAACTCAAATATTAAATTTTCCTTTTTTCTAAAATAGGAGATAAAAAAAGAAGAAAAATCACCAAGATAATCCAGAGCCAGACTATCAGTCAGCTCTCCATTCCCTATCCTTAAAATTTTCCCCTCATAGACCCCGGTGAGTCTATCAAGTTGAGAGGTTAGATCATTAAAATTAACATACAGTGTTAGAGGAGATCTTCCAAGGTAATCCTGCAAAATACAGTAACTACAGTCAAGAGGACAACCTACAGGCTGATTAATAACCATATAGCCACAACACAAATATCCTCTACCTGTTCCAGGACAGGGTTTTACAAAATTACCCGGAAATTTAGTTAAAAAAAGTGTGCTTTTTGCCTCTTCAAAGGAAAGTTCTCTGAAGTTAACTTTCCTTTCGGGAAAGATCTCTTTAACTTCTTTTATTTCGGGTAATCTCTGCAGAATCTTTTTAACTCGATAATGGGAAATAACCTCATGGTCAATCCACATCCTCTTTATCAGATAATCCTTCATAGTAAATTCTCAATAGTTCATTAATTAAACTGATATTAGCTTTATTTAATAGGTCTTTGGCTATACTCTTAGCCATTTCTGGTTGGGTAATCCTGAAGGATATTTTTAAACCAGGTTCCTCCAGTTTTGAATCCCATGTAACTTCAGCATCCGGGGTAAATTTAAGCTTTTTACTTATTTTTTCTAAGTTTTGATTAATTTTAGATAAAATGGGGAATCTTTCTTTCTTTATGATTTTTTTTATTTTATTTATTTTCTGAGACCTGGTAAGTGTAGGATCTTCTAAAATTTCGGGTATCTTTAGATCCTTTACCACTGTAAGTACTTTTTTTCTTTCAAGCATTGCTATTTCTCTTAAATCTGTTAAAATATCATTCAAATCGTACCCCTTTAGACTGAGAGAATTAGCTAAGAAAAGGAAAAAACCCTGCTCCTGAAATGATAGCCCTTCAGCTGAGAGAGAATGTTTTAAAGAAACACCGTGAGTTGAAAGATAAGATAAAAACCCGGGATGGTAATTTGATATTTTAAGATAAGCTCTAACAATCTCCTGAGAGTTAACTTCAAGATAAGAGCCAAACTCACGAACAATCTGTTTGAAGGATAATCCTGAGAGATTCATAATTTTTATAAGTCTTGCTTTTTCTGCAAGGGAAAATTTTCTTGAATGAAGTAGTAAAATAAATTTTAAAATTTGAGAGGAAGATAAATCATCTTTTAAAACTCGCGCAGGGATAAAGGAAAGTTTCAGCTGTTTTGCGGCAAAGAAACGCCCGAAACCAACTACTATTCTGTACATTCCCTGCAGAGGCTGAAGTATAATAGGATTAACCACTCCAAGCCGGGAAATAGAGAGTTTTAAGGTCTCTAAATGCTGAGAGGTATACTCGGTAAAGTTGAAAAATTTATCATCTTTTATAAAATGCAAAGGTATGTATTCCAGGTCAGTTTTAAACCACATTTTAATTTCTTTTATTTTTTGCTTTCAATTTTAACGGGAATAATCCAACATGTCAAAATAGGGGAGAAAAATGGAAAAGAAAACCTACCAGTTAATAATTATAGGTGCAGGTCCTGCTGGATTATCTGCTGCAATTTATGCACAAAGAGCACAGATAGATACCCTCGTCCTTGAAAAACTTGCACCTGGCGGACAGATCCTTACCTCGGACAAAATAGAAAACTATCCAGGATTTCCCAAACCTATACCAACCCAACAACTTATGTCCAGGATTATCCAGCAGGCTAAAAACCTTGGTATGCAACTTAGAAATGAGGGAGTGGAGAAAATAGAGGAAAAAGATGAAAAAATAGTCTATACTGATTCTGGAAATACCTATAAAAGCTCCGCACTGATAATAGCCACCGGAGCAAACCCCCTTACACTTGGTATTCCCGGAGAAAAGGAATTTACGGGGAAAGGGGTTAGTTACTGTGCCACCTGTGATGCTCCTTTTTTCAGAGATCAAAAAGTGGTAGTTGTTGGTGGAGGAAATACCGCAGCTGAGGAAGCTATTTACCTGACAAAGTTTGCCGAAAAAGTTTACCTTGTGCACAGACGGGATAAACTTCGGGCAGATAAAATTCTGCAAAAGAGGCTTTTAAATAATAAAAAAATTGAAGTTATCTGGGATACGGTTCCAGAGAGAATCTATGGAAATAACCAGGTAAAAGGTGTTATATTAAAAAACGTAAAAAGTAATGAAACAAAGGAGAAAGAATGTGCCGGGGTATTTATATTTGTAGGAGTTAAACCAAATACCGACTTTGTTAAAGGATGGATCGATGTAGATGAGAAAGGGTTTATTTTAACAAATGAAAAAATGGAAACCAGCAGGGAAGGAGTATTTGCCTGTGGAGATGTTAGATCCAATTTGATGAAACAGGTAGTAGTAGCCTGCTCGGAAGGAGCACAGGCTGCTTTCATGGCAGGTAAGTATTTAGAGTGGAAGGAGGGCCAATGAGAAAAAAACAAAAATTAGGTTACGCTCTGGCAGGGGTGGTAGTTACAACAGGGATTGTTTTTACCTGTTTTGCCTATGCCTCCGAATACCTCCATATAAAAGATAGCGGTTTTACACAGCTGCCCATAAGTGCAAGAGCCATAGGAATGGGAGGAGCCTTTGTAGCGGTAGCTGATGACTACAGTGCCTGCTACTACAACCCAGCTGGACTGATTAATATAAGCTCATCCGAAATAGGTTCCATGTATACGGATCTTTATGGACTCGGCCTTCTCTCGCAAAGCTTTATTGGCTATGTGGAACCAGATAGAGGAATGGGAAGCGGAGGAATAAGCTGGAGCCATCTGTCAGCCAATCTTCAACCGGAAAGATGGGATTACGACATGGTAGTTTATTCCTATGCAAATTATTTATCTCGAACAATAAAGATACCCACCAGAAGCTGGGGTATAAATTTAAAATATCTAACGCAGAATACCCCTTACGAGGATGCGGTTGGCTATAGCCTGGACTTTTCTTACCTGAGAAAAGAGAAAAAATTCTCCCTGGGTATATGCTTTCAAAACATTATCTCTAAAATAAATTGGGAAACAGGAGAAAAAGATATCCTGCCTGTTAACATCACAGCCGGGATAGCTTTTCCCATGAATTCAAATATCTTAATTTCTACCGATGTGAGTGTATCTCCCCCGGACTTATTTAAAGAGATCCGCATAGGGTGTGAGTGGAAACCATATAAACTCTTCTTCATTCGAGGCGGAATAATGAAAAAATTACAAAAGGACGGTAATGCCATTTTCTCCCTGGGAATTGGTATTAAAACAAATCTTCTTGGTCTTAATACATCTTCTTTTGATTATGCCTTCACCTCTTCCCAGAAATTTTCTCCTTCTGGTACCCATTATCTATCCTTTGCACTGGAGTTTTAGAGAAATTAAAGAGGAAGAAAGGTATCATTCTCCTTTATACTTAAAATAAATTGAGTTAAAAGTTTTATGGCATTTTCCATGTCATTAAGAGAGATAATCTCCACAGGTGTATGCAAATAGCGTACAGGAACAGAAACAAGTGCTGCAGCTACTCCGGCACGACTAATTTGAATAACATTAGCATCAGTGGGGGTGGCTCTACTTTCTCCAGATAGTTGATAGGGAATATTTTCACGCTCTGCTACTTCTATAAGTTTCTCAGCAACTACCGGGTTAATATTGGGTCCCTTTGCTAAAACAGGTCCCCTATCAACTTTTATCTCCCCTCCTTTTCTCTTATCCATCTGGGGAAAATCGGTAGCTGAGTCAGCATCCACAGCTATTCCTACGTCTGGATTAATCGAATAACTTGCCGTACGTGCACCTCTTAAACCTATCTCTTCCTGAACAGTTGAGGTGACAAAAAGAGCTGCAGAAAAAGAAGTACTGGCAAGCGATTTTAAAACTTCACATACAACAAAAACTCCCATTTTATCATCAAGCCCTCTTGCAATGACTATACTTCCCTGAAGTTTTTCAAGCCCGGGAGCAAAAGTTATAGGATCCCCTATCTTAACCAATTTTGCTACCTCTTCTCTACTGGTAGCACCAATATCAATCCACTGTTCATGAAGTTTTACAACTTTTTTCTTCTCCTCCTGTTCTAAAACATGAATCGGTTTTTTCCCGACGGCCCCTAAAATAGGACCGGATCTTGTATGAATTTTAACCCTCTGACCGGGGACAATATGATCGTCTACTCCTCCAATTGAAGAAAAATATATAAATCCATTCTCATCAATATATTTAACCATAAATCCTATTTCATCACAATGACCGGCCAACATTATCCGGGGTTTACCCCCGGGATTTTTTACTGCAATCACATTACCATGGACATCGACTCTCACCTCATCGGCAACCTTTTCCATTTCTTCTCTTATAATCTTTTGAACTGGTTGCTCAAATCCTGAAGGACTGGGAGCATCAATTAACTTTTTCAAGAATAAAAAAGATTCCTTTTCCATTTATCCCTCCTTCTAGGCTATTATCAGTTCAGTTAATCTTACTACTTTAGCCTTAGATGTCAAATTTATCTGGTCTGTCTCGTCTGTTTGGTCTGTTGTGTCGTTGGGTCCGTTGCGTCTTTGCGTCATTGAGTCGGTGGGTCTAAAGCAACGTTGAACGTAGAACCTTGAACACAGAACGCATTCACGCATTTACGCATCAACTGAAAACTGACTAGCCGAACAACCGGCAAACCAATTAACGCTATTATGGAAAAACACACTCGGTGGGCAGCAAAGAACTATAAGATTTTTCCTGAAACTGGAATATCTCGTCCGTTTGATCTATCTGGTCTATTTGGAGTGTTTGGTCTATTTGGAAAACACATCTGGTGGGTAGAAAAAAGGTAAACTCTATTAAAGGGGTTTTCTATCTTGTGATATATACCTTTACCATAATGGTAGATTTTGGAAACAAGATGTATCTCTCATCCTATCTTTATATTCCAAAAAAAATGGGCCCGAGACGGACCCTTTTTATCCTCCGGTCTCATCTTTTCTTTCTCATCTTTTCAATTCTCATCTTTGCTTATCTAAAACCAAAATTTAAACTAACCAAAATCTAACTCTACACTTTTATCTTATTCTCTTTCACCCTCCAGAATTATTTTTCCGTATTTAGTTAAAATCTCTGCTTTTCCTCTGATCTTTATGGCAGATGTGTGTCGGGTAAACTGGGCTACCATCAACTCCCCTTTATCTAGCTTTTCCGTGTGGTGAATTTTGGTTATCTCCCCCCGGGTAAGTCCAATAATGGTAACCCCTTTTTCTAAAGCCTTAATAACAATATAATCACCTGCTACTACATCTTCTATGTTCATACTGCTATTTTTATAGCACAGGGAATTTTTTTGTCAAATCCTCCAGTTTCGGGAAAAATTCAGGGCTGCCCTGAAAAACGTCTATCTCGTCTATTTGGTGTGTTTGGTTACTTTGGTTTGTTTGGTTTGTTTGGTGTATTTGGTTTAAAGGGCTCCTGGGTATCCCAAAGGAAGCCTCTTTTTGG
>JAGGTG010000120.1 GCA_021163905.1 Candidatus Aerophobota bacterium | reverse complement strand
TTCAGTTACCCGGATTATCCTGAGGATTTGGTTGAAAGATGGGTTAATAAGTCTTGTGATATGTTAAAAGATTTAAATATCGAGCTTACAGCTACTCATCTTGTGAAAGAAAGAAAAGATATTCCCGGGGTTCTTGAGCAGATCAAAAAAGAAAATTTTGATCTTATTATTGCCCTCCTTGTCTCTTGGGTTGAGGCACCAAATTTTATAGCTACCTTAAGGGATTTTATGGACCACCCTCTACTTTTGTGGTCCCATACTACCTGGGAGGAAAAAGGAGAGAGACTAACCTTAGGAGCGGTGCCGGCAGCAGGAGTGATAAGAGAAACTCTGGAGGAGATGGGAGTTAGGTTTGAATTTATCTGGGGAATGCCAGATTCAGATGAGTTAAAGAAAAAAATAACATCTTTTAGCCTTGTAGCATCCACAATTAATAAATTAAAAAAAGCAAGGATTGGTCTTTTCGGTTATCTTTCAATGGGTATGTATACAGGAGGATTTGACCATATCAAGGTTCGCAAAATTTTAGGGCCAGAAATTGTTCACCTGGGGCAGTACTATATAATGAAAGAATTTGAAAGGATAAGTTTAAAAGATGCTGAAAAAATTGCAAAAGAGCTTATGAGAGGATGGGATATAGCGAAGGATGTAGAAGAAGAGCTTGCAATTAAAGCTATCAGAGTATATCTTGCCTTAAAAAATTTAGTTAAAAATCACAGCCTTGATGCTCTAACCGTAAAATGTCAGTATGAGCTATCAAGAGAATGGGGATTTGCCCCCTGTATTCCTCTTTCCATACTTGCAGATGATATAACCTCCTCCTGCGAAGGAGATACTCCTCTTGTCATATCTCAGCTTATTCTCCACTATTTAAGTGGATCGCCAGCAGGATACGGTGATGTCCATGATATTCTATCTGATAACAGTATCCTGCTTGGTGCCTGTGGATTTGCTCCCCTATCTTTTGCCAGAGGAAAACCTAAGATAAAAAAACACACCGCTCTTTATGAGGGTCTTCTCAATAGCTCCCCCTACAGGGAAGGTGAGGTAACTCTTTGTAGAATAGCGCAGGATAAATCGGGGTATAAAATGCACATTGCAACCGGGCAAGTAGAGCCCTCTCCCTACTTCCATGAGGTAGGTTGTCCACCCTATGCAATGGGAAAGATTAAACTTAGTGGCTCAGCGCAAGATTTCTTTCAGAATCTTATGAGTCAGCATTATGGGATTGTTTACGGTAATTTTAAAAATGAGCTTTTAACCTTTTGCAAAATGCTTGGAATAAGGCCGGTTGTATAAATAAACTGCTTCTTGATTTTACCCTCCTCTACCAAGAGACCATCTTCGGTAGAGCTAAGAGCAATTGGGAGTATTCTCCATGATTTTTATTCTGGTATTGAAAAGGTCTTTAAGAGAATAGCTTTAGAAATAGATGGAGAGATACCAAAGGGTGAGGACTGGCATATTATCCACTTATTAAATCGAATGGCTATCAGGGTGCCACAAGTAAGACCAAATGTGATTAGTAGTCATCTTAGGGATGATCTTGAAGATTATCTAAGGTTTAGGCTTTTGTTTCGACATTTATATGGTTTTGAACTGAAGTGGAGTAGATGCCAAGCTTTGGCATTAAATATGCCTGATATCTTAAATCATTTTTTGCAGGAATTAGAGGAATTTTTAAAATTTTTAGAAAGTTTATCCGAGCATGATAAGAGAGAAGAATAAGATTATTTTATAAATGCTTTATTTCTAAGATCTCTGTGGTAAAATTTTGGCAATTCTTTTTTTGAGCTTGGCTCTCATATTCTCAATCTAATACGGTAAGGTACAGGAAATTATTTAAGGTTTACAGGGAAACTTTTTGGAAACTTCAGGATTCCTATAGAAGTCTATCAAGGTAAAGAGAAATTCCCATGACGGGGAGAGATTATTGAGGTTAAACCAGATATCTTGGGTTTAAAGGAAGTTAAGAATTTAAAACTATAAGAGGAGGATGTATGTCAAGGGTAAAGGATATATCTAAGGAAGTATCACAAAATGTGCTGCGCTCTCTTGCAGAGGTTAATGAGGATAAGATAGAAAAGGTAATTGATGAGATTCTTAAAGTAGATAAAATCTTTACCCTGGGGATAGGTCAGTCTGGACTAATAGGAAAAATTTTAGCTATGAAGTTAGCTCATCTTGGTTTCTCCTCCTATGTAGTAGGTGATGTTACCACTCCATCCTTAGGAAAAAACGATCTTTTAATAGCTATATCACAATCAGGTGAGACATCCACCATATTGACTCTGGTAAAAAAAGCAAAAAGTGCAGGAGGAAAAGTCATAGCTATCACTTCCTCACCTGAGTCCACCTTAAGTAAGATTGCCGATATTAGTTTGGTGGTACCTGCAAAGGTGGAGGAAGTTGAATTTCCAGTGTTATCTTTACTCGGTGATGAAAAGCACAAAAATATGTCTGGAGCTCTTTTTGGAATGAACCTTTTTGTTTTATTTTACGGTATTGTATGTGAGCTTGCAGTAAGAACAGATCAATCCCCTCAAAAAATAGATTCAAGACATGCCAATCTTGAGTGAAAGGTATAGAAGATGAAAGTTTTGCCAAAGGTTATAATGGTTCCTTTCAGTTACCCGGATTATCCTGAGGATTTGGTTGAAAGATGGGTTAATAAGTCTTATGATATGTTAAAATGAGCTTTTAACCTTTTGCGAAATGCTTGCCATAAGGCCGGTGGTGTCAAAAGAATTTCCCATAACTGATTATCTTATGACTCTTGAGCTTACCTTCTATGCTAAAATTACTTAATTTTTAGTCCGTAATCTTCCGGCTTTTCCATTACTTCCAGTATATACTTGCAGAATTTTTCAAGATCTCCCAGATTTTCTTGAATTATTTGATAAAGTTCTTTCTTGGTTATCTCGTAATAAAAATGAACTAATCTATTTCTGTATCCTGCCATATCTTTTAAAACACCCTGGGCAAAATCAGGGGGAACAATATTGTATCTGCCAAGAGATAAAGCTATCTCCTTATACATTGTAGGACGCTCTCCAGGGGGAATAGAAAGACGAGATAAAATGTGATTTCCCATATCAAAAACTGCCTCAAGGGCCCTCCTCAAGTAATGTTCGGCAATAGCAAAATTTTCTCCTTTATTAAATTCAGAGAGAGGAAGATCCTTAAATTTTCTTAGTTTTTCAATGTCCACGGCAATCTCTCTTAGTCGACTTTCCATTGTTTGGCGATTCAGGGGCACCTGTTTCATTTAAACATCTCCTTCGTCACTTTTTCATATTCTTTTAGGTAAGGAGCAAAATCCAGATATTTTCTGATAACTTCCTCCTCAAATTTAACTCTGAGGTAAGGCGAGGTTTCAAATAATACTTTCCCTTTGTTAATTGCCTCAAACTTCAATGAAATAGGAGCTCGTTGCAGAAAAACAATATCCACCTCCTTTTGAAAAGTTACGGGAAGTTCATTAGAAAAAAGATCGTAAAGTTCACTGTAAAGCCTTAGACTATTTTTAAGGACAGCGAGATCCTGAAAAACCACTCCCAGGTCAAAATCGCTATTGTATCTGTTTACCTTCTCTGCATAAGAGCCGTAAAGATAAACGATCCCTACCTTGAGTTTTTTCATTTTAGAAATTGCCTTAGAAGAGAATTTAAAACTATCCGGTAAAAATTGCCTGTTATTTCTTGTTGACATGCTATTTTTCCCTCTGTATGGTAACTTATTAGTTTTTTAAAGTCAAGCTAATTGAGGGGGCAATGCTTCGCATTTCCCCCTCAACGCTTCGCTTCGCTCGCTGCTCCCCCTTAAATAAGGAAAAGTCTAATACTTTCCTATAGAATCAAGCCTCCTTCTTCAAAAACTTTTGCAGGCTTTAATAAGACTTCTTATAAAGAGGGGATCTTGAGTAAGAAAAATGGTATTTATGATTTACCGATGTATTTTCTAAGGAGTGAATAAAAAGGATAAATTAAAAATTTCCCATAGTATTTGATTATTCATTCTTTAGTATGTATAATCTTCTTATTGATTCAGCATTTGTTAGAATTCCAAGGATTATCAGGATGTAGTACATCTGATTTAACAGTGCTCCCAGCATAATTAAAAATAACCTGACATCTCTTCCAAACCTTATTTTACCGGTTTTATTTTTCTTAAAAATGGCATCGTACTTAATAGCGGTATAGCTATTCATAAAACTACCGATTAGTGCAATAAATCCGGCAATCCATACCTCAACTTTGCCATGCAAACTCCACCATCCGTATACTATCCCGAGAATTATCATGGCATCTGCATATCTATCCAGAACTGCATCAAACCACGCACCGTAATTTGTTTGTTGAAATTTTAATCTTGCTACCTCTCCATCGCAGCCATCGATAATTGAGGAAAACTGGGATAAAAGCCCGGCAACTATTATGTGAAGATAATCGCCGAAAGAAAAAAGAAAAGCAGATAACAAACAAATAGCAAAGCTTAAGGATGAAATTAAATCAGGTTTTATACCAGTTTTTACCAGGAGTTTTGAGATTCTTGTTGAAACTGGCCTATTTATATGCCTGGATACAGGACCATCTGTAGGTTTTATTAGTTTTTTGCATAATATCTTTTCAGCCTTTCTATAGCTATTTTTAGTGTCAATATCTATCCAGAAATTATCTTTTATATCAAAAGATCTCATCCCTCTTTTTTTTGCTAAAATCCTTACTCCTCCGGACAGTGTTTCATCGCCTTTTTCAATACTTTCCTCCAGTGCTTTAAAGATAGAAGGTGATAGTAAAAATATACCACAATCAACACCATTATAATCTTTTAATTTTTTACCAATTTTCCGGATATAGCCGTTTTCTACTTTAACTTTAGTTGCATCATCCAGGTCAATATAATCCTTTGGTTTTTTATCCACTACTAAAATACCCTCACCATCTTTTAACTTTACCTGACTTAACTCCTTAAGTATTTTAGCATCAAAAATATGATCCGACATTAAAAGGAAAAAGTTTTCCTTTAAAAGTTCTTTAGCCTTTAAAACTGAAACTCCATTTCCCCTCTGCCATTCTTTATTTTCAATATAACTTATCTTTACCCCGTATATTTCTCCATTTCCCAGTTTTTCTTTTATTTTATCCCCGAGATAGCCAATAACTACCACAAAATCATCAATACCAGCCTGTTTTGCAGTTAAAATTACTCTTTCAATTAAAGATAAACCCAAAAGCTGAATTAAGGGCTTTGGCTTATTCCTGGTTAAATTTTTTAATCTACTCCCTTTTCCTGCAGCAACTATTAGAGCTTTCAATCTCCCCCTCTTTCTTTAGAAAACGTCTAACCTCCTTTGAACTTCCCCTAAAGGGGCCATATCTTTGGAGTTTTAATAATGCAACAGCGGCAGCAAAGTTTCCTATTCTGTCAAAATCAACAAAAGAACTATAATTTTTTAGCCTCATATATATATAACCTGCCATATACGTATCACCACATCCTGTTGGATCCACAACTTTTCCCTGAGGATAAGGAGGTATCAGGTAAAATTTTTCTTTAGAATAAATTAAGCTTCCGTTTGATCCTAATGTTATAATTACCTCTTTTGGGCCGAGTTTTGATAATTTTTTTGCTGCTTTTTTCATATCTTTCTCACCAGTTAGGGTTCTTGCCTCCATTTCATTGGCCTTTATAATATCTACATTTGAAAGTGCCTCGTATTTTTCATCCCAGTCTTTTATCTTTACAGAGTCCTTTATAACATCCCTTAAAAATCCCTGTACATCTAAGGAAACGATAGATCTTTTGGCCACAAGTTTTAATACCTCAAGGGGGATATCTTTCTTTGTTAAAGGGCCGATGTGGAAAATTCGTGGAGAAATATCAGGTATGTCTTCCACACGAAAAGGCGTAGCAATAGAGGTGACTTTTTGCAGTCTATGGTTTAAATATCCATCGTAGATATTCTCAAATATAGTTGTTTTAGGAGTTATTTTAAGAAAGACAGGGATATTGATTTTTTTTAAATCATTTAATAAGTACTTATCACTATAGCTGACTTTTGTTACCACAGCTACATTTAAACCAAGACTTTTCAAAGCAATTGAAGAATAATAAGCGGTACCACCCGGAAGTATTTTTTCTTTTCCTTCGATTCTTATTATATCTCTGGTCACATGTCCTATTATACAAACATCCAGCATTGTAGACTCCGCTTTTTTAGCCTTAAGATTTTCTTGAAATACATGTACCCAGGGGATAATTTTCATTTTTTCAAAAAGCCGTTAATAGTATCTTTTTAATAGACTAATATAAAATTGGCCTGTTGTCAATTTTTTTTTTGAAACTCCAGTTTTGGGAAAAATTCAAGGCTG
>JAGGTG010000064.1 GCA_021163905.1 Candidatus Aerophobota bacterium | reverse complement strand
GCTTCGCATTTCCCCCTCAACGCTTGCGCTGCTCCCCCTTAAATTAAGGAAAAGTTTAATACTTTCCTGTAAAATCAGAGGGATTTTAATCATTTTATTTTCTCTTTAGACATAATTTAGGTGACTTTATAATATACCAAATATAGGTATACATCAAGGATACGCATCAACTGACAAACCGACTTAACCTGCTATCCAGAACCTGATAAACATTTTCCCCTGTCAATAAAGTTACATCCTTTGACTTTTCTGCAAAAATTTTTTGTTCCTCGGTGCAGTAACCCCATCCAGCAAGGTAAAGCTTAACACCCAGCGGTTTAACCTTCAATAAATGGCTTAAGTTATCATCCACAAAATGGATATTTTCAAATTTAACTTTGTATTTTCTGGTAATGTATTCCATCTGGACAAGCTTGTCAGTACTTATATGTAGATCAACTATATCCTCTTCTTTAATATTAAGATTTAAATAGGGACCTGATAACAGATCCTTTATGCTATATTTGTTGTTAGTGGTGGCTATAACAGTTTTATACTTATCTACCAGTTTCCTTATCTTATCTATACAACTAAAACCAGGAGTTAATCTTGCCCAGGCATCAAAGTTCTCCCTGGATGCCATCTCCCTTACCTCATAAAAATATCTATAGTACTTTTCAAGATTCTCCCGGGGAATTAACTCCTTTACCTTGAAAAACTCCTCCTCAGAGCTAATTTTTAATTTATTTTCAATAATATACAAAATTGCAGCATAATCGGAGGCATCTTTAATATAGGGTCTGTAATATCTGAATTTTTCAACCTGGGAGGGGTAATTTGAAATTAAGTTTAAAAAATCACCTATCTTTGGCTCTTTATTATCAAAAATTTTAGTTTTTCTATTAATGTATTTTCTATAAGAAGAGTAGGAAACAAAAAGAGCCTCGAGTACACTATCTACAATACACCCATCAAAATCCAGAGCCAAAATCTTTTGGATATTCATCAAAGGCCCCCACTAAAAGGGGTGATTCTTTTGATAATTTCATTAACTGCTACCATCTTATCAGGAGCCTTAAGAATTGGACGACCAATTACAAGATAATCAGCTCCACGAGAGATAGCATCCTCAGGAGTTAAAACTCTTTTCTGTTCATCTTTTTCAACTTTACCCATCCTGATTCCGGGAACAACCAGAATAAAATCATTTCCAAAGGTATCCTTTAAAATTCTAACCTCCCTTCCCGAACAAACAACACCGTCAAGCCCAGCTTCCTTTGCCTTACCTGCTAAAAATAAAACTTTTTCCTCGATACTTCCCTCTATTCCCAGATCATCCTTTAAAGTCTTCTCATCATAAGAGGTAAGAAGGGTAACCCCTATAAGCTTAACATCAGGGCTCTCTTTTTTTAAAGCACTGCACGCCCTTCTCATCATCTCAACTCCTCCCAGGGTATGCAGGGTAAGCATATCCACCTTCATCCTTCCAATGATCTTTACCGCACTTTCCACAACGGATGGGATATCGTAAAGCTTTACATCGAGAAAAACTTTTCCCCCTGCCTTTTTAACCAACTCAACCACAGATGGCCCGTAATGAAAAAAAAGCCTTATACCTACTTTAAAAAAACCAACTTTTCCCCTTAGCTTGCCTACTATTTTTTTAACCTCTTCTATCCCATCAACATCCAGGGCTAATATTATCCTGTCCTCCGGTTTAAAATTACCCATATTTTTACCTTTAACCAAGATACTTCCTTTTACCCTGATGGGGACATATATTAAGATAGGGACAAAAACGACAGGAAAGATACTTTGGTTGAGGCTCAAAAAACCCACTTCTTATTCCCCGGGAAGCCTCTTCAATTTTATCTATCGTCCTGCTAAGCTCTTTCTCCCCTAAAGTAGCTTCCCCAATAACTCCTGTCTCAAGAAAATGCAACCTGACACTATCTGGAATTTTCCCGTAGATCATCTGATAGGCAAGAGCATAAATAGCAAGCTGCAAGCTCTCCTTAGCTCTTTTATCTGCTTTTTTCTTATCCTTTATATCAGAGGATTTATAATCAATAATGTAAACTTTCCCATTTACTATGTCAACTCTATCCCAGCGTCCGGTTATTCTGTTTTTTCCCAGTAAAAAGTTAAATTCTTTCTCTATGTAAGTTGGCAAAACTTTTTCATTTTCCACCCTTGCATAAAAATTCTCCAGAGTTCTTTTTCCCTCCTCCAGCCTTCTAAGTTCATGCTCCTTGCTTATAAATCCCTCATTCAGCCAGGATCTTTCAAAAATAAGGATAAGCTCATCAACAGATATTTTTTTCCCCTGAAGTTTGCACTGATAGTAATACTGAATAGCATCGTGAAGAGCCTTTCCATAAATAACTGCATGATGTTGAATAATCGGGACACGTAAAATATGAATGTACTTGTATTTCAAGGGACAGGTAAGATAATCGTCAATTTGGAAATAACTCAAGGTTAAAATCTCATCATCTGAGATTTTATTTGAAATTTTTCCCTCGTCCTTTTTCCTTCTGGGAGCGTTTCGCTCAATTACTTCAATAGCAGCTGTTTTATATGGCTGAATTTCTCTGGCAGAGATACCAAGAGCCTCAAGGACAAAAGGGGAAACCTTACGCAATCTTTTACCCCCATAATCTCTTGCACTGGTAAGGTATAGCTCCTGTTTAGCCCTGGTCATACCAACATAAAAAAGGCGTCTTTCTTCCTGCCAGTGAAAATCACCACTTGGCAAAATATCTCTTATTAAATCATCGGGCAAAGGGATGGCTTCTCTTCGAAAATGAGAGGGAAATTTTTGATTAACAAGGTCCACCATAATTACAACAGGAAACTCAAGACCCTTGGCTTTATGTATAGTTAAAATATTAACAGCGTCACTTTCAAGCTCAGCTTCAACCACTGCTGGATTATCGCCTGCCTGAATTAAAAGATCAAGATAACTAACAAACTGGAGAACCTTGTTGTTTTTCAAAACCTGAGCGGCACTTTGGACCAGTTCAAAAAATCTTGCTATATTCCTTACCTTTCTCTCATTTTCAGCTGAAGGACTGGAGGTTAGTCTTTTTAAGTAACCTGTTTTTGTAATAAACCTATATAAAATCTCACCGGTGGAAAGTTTTATACTTTCCTTAAGATAACTATCTATATCTTTAAGTAGTTTCTCAACAGTGGCTTTGCCTTCAGGTGAAATCTGCTCCCAAAGGGAAGGAATCTCTTCAAGATGGGAAAGAACATAAAAAAGGGTATAGTTTTTCCTTGAGGCATAGTTCATACAAAGAGTAATATCCTTTACCGGAATCCTGTAAATATCAGAAGTTGCAAGATAGTAAAGACTTACACTATCATCAAGATTTGTGAGAGTTCTTAAAAAACAAATCAAAAGACTAATCTCCTCCTGTTCATAAAGACCCTCATTTCCAGAAAACCTCCAGGGAATCTGGTACATATTAAGGGCATGCAAAAAGGGGTCAGCATCATCATTTGCCCTTACAAGAATTGCAAAATCACCCCACTTATACTCACCAGCTTCTACCTTATCCCTGATGAGTTTAGCCACTCCCTCGGCTTCTGATAAAAGGGTATCGAAGTGAAGAAATTTAACCTTTCCCTCTTTTTTTTCAACAGCAATTAACCTTTTATCAATATTATTTTTAAACTCCAGCCTATCAGGATTATTATATTTAATCAATCTATAAGCTGAATCAAGGATCTGTTGAGGCGAGCGGTAGTTTTTTGTTAAAACTATCTGCTGGGCATCAGGATAGGTATCAATAAATCCCAGGATATTACTTATAGCTGCCCCACGGAACTTATAAATGGAGTTATGAACAACCACCCCATTAGCCACAAAATTATGAGTCCTATCTATCTCCAAATCGTAAACTGTTTCCTCCTTCACTCTTTCACTAACTTTAACCACCTTATCGTAGATAATCCTCGAGTCCTGAAGCACCGGCAGGTAAAAACCTACCAAAACATTGGAAGCAGGAATAACAAGAGCAGGTTTATGCTGAATATTTAGTGTTCCAAGGGAGAATTTGCTTTCCAGAATACCTCCTGTAATTCTCCTGAGATACTCGGCAACAGCTCCTACCTTTTCTAATTTGCTACTGGTAATTCTTACCCTAATACCCTTTTTTGCTTTAGTTACAGGAAATCCAGTTAACTTTAATTTTTCAATTATCTTTTCATTAGAAGTCTCAAGAGAAACTCGATGAAGAACGGATGGGTTTTTAAGTGGGCTTCCCCTACCTTTTTTTAAACTGTTTTTACGATAGCACATCTCAAGATGAATTTTAACACGAGTTTTATTCCCCCTGTTAACCCCATCCAGAGAAAAATGATGGGCATCTAAATCCACTCTGAGATCATTAGCTAAAGCCCTTACCCCTTTTTCTACATCCAGTTCATTATAAAGTTTTTCCAGCAGTTCATCCTGAATATGTAATTCCTTGCGCTTCATAAAACAAACAGTGGGAATGCTGTACTTTAAAGACCAAAGAGTCTCAAAATACTTAGCTTCTCTTTCGCTATTGAAACACCTAAGAGCAACAATCCTATCAGCTGATCTTTCTAATCTAAGTCTTCCAGCAAGGTCATTGGTAGTTCCCATTCTCCATCCTAAATCTTGCCTCCACATTAAATACACATAGTAAAGATTTTTTTCGGAGGGGACTGATGGAACAAAACAGAACATCTTATGGTTATCGGTTACCTCCAGTTTGTAACCACCCTTGGTGTAGAAAGTTAAGAAACGAGTCCTTTTTTTCTTTTTAAAAACTCTAAGTACTGGAGAAAAACTGATGTATCCTTTACCCACTGCCGTAACTACTCTCTCTCCAGGCTTAATTTCCTCGATTCTCTTTTCCCCTTCCACAGTCTTTACTAAAGTACCTGGAGGAAGACACTGGTCATCATCACCTACAACAGTTACATTGCGATGCTCACCGGCAAGAAGTTTGACAAGTTGAAATTGGCTGTAGTTAGTATCCTGAAACTCATCAACAAGTATGTAGCGAAAACGACGCTGGTACTCTTTCAAAACCGATGGATGTTCTCGAAAAAGCTTTAAGGTAAGGGTAATCTGATCCCCAAAGTCTATTTTTCCTTCTTTTGCGAGAAGCTCCTGGTAAGTTTTGTAAGTAAGGGCAATTTCCCTTTGCCTGGTAAAAATCTCTTTAAGTTCCTCATCATCGGGATTATTCTTTAACTTCTCTTCTAATTTACTAACATACTTAAGATAATCCTCAGGTGTAATATCCTCATCTTTTGCTCTTCCAATAAGAGTTAAAATAGCCTGAATATAGCGGGTTGGATTTCCTAAGGGACGATAATAGGAAAGGGGGAAATCAAACAGATGTTCCCTGAAAAATATAACCTGCTCAGGAACACCTAAAACCTGAAAATCAGGAGATAAACCTATCTCAAGAGCATTTTCCCTTAAAACCCTATCTCCAAAAGCGTGAAATGTACTAATCCAGAACTCAGTATACCCATAGGGAACAAGCACATCTACCCTTTCCTCCATCTCCAGGGCAGCTTTTTCTGTAAAGGTAAGGGCAAGTATCTCCTCGGGTTTAGCTCGTCCTGTAGCAATGAGGTAGGCAATCCTGCGTGTTATCACCTGGGTTTTTCCCGTTCCTGCTCCAGCAACGATAAGAAGAGGACCCTCCCCATAAGTAACAGCCCTTTTCTGCTGTTCGTTTAATCCCTCAAGTATATTTTTCTTATAATCGTGCATTCTGGTTAGCTTCCTGAGGAATCAGAATGTACGGTAAATTACTCTTTTACCCTGTTTCCTGCACCTTGTAAACCACATCATTAGGTCTAACTCTATCATTTATTTTGATACCCACAGCATCCCCGGGACCTGCTTTTTCCACCGATTTATTCTCTATCTGCATGGAATCAACCTTCTGTTCAAAATCTGTAGTATGCCCTTTTATATGAATCCTATCACCAACTTGCAACTCCTTTTCCAGAATAATAGCTGCTACTCCAATCCTGGCAAAGTACTTTACTATTTTTCCTATTCTTTCCTCCTCCATCCACCTCACCTCCTTAAGGACTCAATTTCTAACTTAATAATTTAAAATTGATCTTTAATTTCGAGAAGATCCTTTTCGTAAATCTCACTATTAAATGGCTTATTTTCCTTTAACATATGGTATATCTGTCTGGCAAGAGGCTTACCTATTATATGAATAACCTGGTGTCTTGTTAATCCCTTTTTCATAAGCTCTATAAATACCTCCTTTACGACGGGGAACTCATCAGAGGTGAGTTGTCTTTCTATTACTGCATGAATATAAAGATGCAGGTGAGGATTAACCCCATCTACTTTTTCCTGACCCTCGGGTACATTCATATAC
>JAGGTG010000210.1 GCA_021163905.1 Candidatus Aerophobota bacterium | reverse complement strand
TACAAGGAGGTGATGATAAGCTAATAAAAAGAACCTTTAAGATTCATATTAAATTAGGAGGTGAATTATGAGAAAAAAATGGATTATAGGATTAGTAGGAATTGTACTATTGACAGGAATGGTTGCTGCTTCAGCTTATGAGATGACCCCGGAAAGAAAAGCATGGTTAGCTACCAATCCCTACAAGGGTGTAACAGTTCGTGTGCTTACTCTAAAGGCTACTGTTTCTCAACCCCTTTTTATTTTGGGGAGAAAATGGGAAAAAGAGACAGGTGGAAAGGTTGAGGTAGTAGAGGTACCTCTTGCAGCTTTTCATCAGAAAATATTTACCGATCTTATTACAGGAATGGGAGAATACGATGCTTTTCTGACTGCTTCCTGGTATTACGGCGATTACTTTTCTGCACCTGAGCCATATATTATCTCCATTGAAAAATTTATGAGGGATCCTCGTTTTCCTCAATGGGATCCTAAAACGGTACTTCCAGCCATGAAAAAGTTATTGACCTGGGGTGGTAAGTGGTACGGCATTCCCAATGATAATGATGGGCAGGTTTTGTACTATCGTGAGGATATTCTTAAAAATCCAGAATACCAGAGAAGATTTAAGGCCGAGTTTGGCTACGATCTTCCCATACCTCCCAAAACAACAAAACAGTTCCTCGATGAGGCTAAGTTCTTCAATGGATGGGACTGGGATAAAGATGGAAAGGCTGATTATGGTGTGAGTATGCACCTGAAGGTTGGCGAACAGGCTATGTTCCACTATGCCTCCTTTGCTGCTCCCTATGTGATATCCCCTGATAACCGCTATTTCTGGTTTAATCCTGAAAATATGGATCCTCTAATTAACTCTGAGGGACATGTTGCAGCTATGGAGGATATAGTTAAGTTATCTCACTATGGACCAAGAGCCATGCTGGCCTGGACTCTTGGAGAAGGATGGGATCTTTTCCTCAAAGGGGATGCTGTTTTCTGCTTTACCTGGGGTGACTTAGGTGCTCTTGCTCAGGACCCAAAAGAATCAAGAGTAAGAGGAAAAATTGGTGCCTGCCCTATGCCTGGAAGGTATAAGATCTACGATCCCATTAAGAAAATATGGAGAAAGTATGATAAAGTTATTCAGGTTGGGAACACCACCGGTGGAAGCTGGCATCTGGTAATCTCAAGATATTCCAAACATCCTGAGGCAACTTATGATTATGCTGCTTTTATGGCTATAAAGGAAAATGCTTTCTGGAATTTTACACGTGGATGGACAGGAGTTGACCCTGGAAGAACTTTTGCCTTCCTGCCTCCTTATGGAACTGCTTCAATTCAGGATTATGTAGAGCAGGGATGGGATCCCCATGATGTGAAACCTTATACTGATGCCTATTATTTAGATTTCACCAATCCTTTGCAGATCCTCTATTTAAGAATTCCAGGAGGAGAGGAATACTGGAGAGCTCTTGACTTTGCTCTTGGTAAAGCTGTATCAGGTGAACTTTCTCCAAAGGAAGCCCTTGATGAGTGTTACAAAGATTTTGTTAAAATAACAAACCGTCTTGGTAAGGAAAGACAACTGAAGCTATTCAGAGAGTCTGTTGAGTATGGTGGATAAGTTTTGATTTTTACGGAGGGGATTTTAGAGAAAAAATCCCCTCCGTAATTATTATTTATGAAGAGTTAAAAAATGCGAAAAGGTTATATAAAATTTGTTTTTTTGCTGCCTGCTGTAATGTGGGTGCTTTTCTTTACCATTTATCCACTTGTTGACTCACTTAGGCTTAGCTTTTTTACCTACCGATTGGGGATGGGAGTTGGTGAGTTTGTTGGATTTAAAAATTACCTGGATCTTTTTAAATCCCCTGATTTCTGGAATGCATGCCGTGTTATGTTTATCTATGTCGTAGTCGCAGTTTCAATAGAAATGGGACTTGGTCTGGGATTTGCCTGGGTTTTCTCTCGAGAGATAAAAGGTAAGGCCTTTTTCAGGACAGTTTTTACCTCTCCTCTATTTACAACTGGTGTAGCAGTTGGGTATCTTGGAGTAACGATATTCCACGAAACAGGTGGTCCTATTAATTATCTTCTTGGCTTTATTGGTAAGCAGGTACCCTGGCTTTCATCAGGTAGCTGGGCTATGGTAAGCATAATCCTACTTGATGTATGGAGATGGACTCCTTTTGCCTTTATAATTCTTCTTGCTGCCCTGCAGTCTGTACCTGAAGAGATGTATGAGGCAGCAAGCCTTGATACTTCCTCGGAACTTCAGATTTTCAGGTATATTAGCTTTCCTACCATTTTGCCTGCTTTTACAATTGCATTACTTTTACGTCTTATAGAGGCCTTTAAACAATTTGGACTTATCTTTAGTTTAACCGAAGGAGGACCGGGAAGAACCACCGAAATATACTGTGTTTTAAACTACCGCACTTCAATAAAGTACTTTGACTTCGGCCATGGTTCAGCTATGGCATTTTTACTCTTACTTGTTGTAATGGTAATAATCATTCAATTTTTCGGAAGGATGCGTAAAATTTATGAATAGTCGAGGTCTACTATGAAACAAATGGATGGACCTGTTAAAAGAACGATAATCTGGATAATTATCATTCTGGGGACTATATGGATGCTTTTCCCCTTTTACTGGGCTATAATAAATTCTGTAAAAGCCAAGATAGACACCTTTAATCCTGGGGCTTTTTTTCCTTTTATCAATTTCAAACCAAGCTTCTGGGCGTGGAATAAGGTATTTGGTGAGGGCGATCCTATCAAACCTTTAATTAACTCCGCAGTGGTAAGTACAGCTACAACAGGAATAGTGCTTTTATTAGGTACAATGGCTGCTTACGCTCTTGCTCGCTACAGGTGGAACATTATAAAATCCAAGGATCTTACCGTCTGGTTTTTATCCCAGAGAGTCCTCCCTCCAGTTGTGGTTCTCATTCCCTTTTTTATCATAATGATGAAACTACACCTTCTTGATACATGGAGAGGACTTACCATGGTTTATGTTACCTTTAATCTGCCATTTGGTGTAGTTATAATGAGAGAGATGTTCAGAGACATCCCGGTAGAACTTGAAGAGGCAGCTTTAATTGATGGTGCAAGTGACTGGCAGGTTTTCACCCGGGTTTCTTTACCACTGGCAGTTAATGGTCTGATAGCTACAGCTATTATTGTATTTGCTTTTGCCTGGAATGAGGCTTTATTTGCCCTTACCTTAACATCAGCAAAAGCTGGTACTATGCCGGTTTATATTTTATCCTGTCGAAGTACAAGAGGGGTACTATTTAATGTCGCTGCGGTAAATACCCTCCTTGCTATTGGCCCACCTGTACTTTTAGCTCTTACTATTCAAAGATACCTGGTGAGAGGCTTAACTTTTGGAGCCGTTAAGGAGTGAACTTACAATTTCTATAACTCCCTTTCCCTCTGGCAATGAAGCAACAAATCCCTTTTGAGATCTTACCAGCTGTTTTATATTATCCTCTGCATTAGAAGGAGCTGCGGGTATAAATCCATATTTCCCATTTAACATATGCTCATCATTCTGAGAATCACCTATTGCAAGAACTTGAGAGGGAGGAATTTTAAAGTGTTCGGCAACCCTTGCCAGTGAAGATCCTTTCTGTGTAGTGGATAAAGCAGCGGTTAAAAAAAATCTATTACGTAGAAAAGTTGTATATTTAAAATTACTATCCTTTAAAAGGACCTTTTTTATTTTCTCTGCTTCCTCATTTTTCTTGAAAGAAACTGCAAAAACTCCATAATCTATATTTTTGCTGACGGGGTATATCTTAAATTTTTCCTCTATTATTTTTTCCCATAATTTACTTTTCCAGCCAATTTCCTGTTTTAAAATCTTCAGTTCCTTTTGTCTCGCCTTATTCCACTCCTCATCCTCTACATATATCTGTCCCTTAAGATAATGGATAAAAACCCCATGTTTGGATATTATAGCCTCAGGATAACCTGCAGGGCAGCTTACTTTACTCTGGGATAAAATATCCAGAATATTTTCAAGGGAACGTCCCGAATTAATAACAAATTTAATTCCCCTCTGGCGTATCTTAACTATAAACTCCTTTACCTCAGGTAAAATTGGAATTCCGTCTATTAAAGTTCCATCGAGATCGCAGGCTACAAGTTTTATCTGCAACTTTTCCCTCCTCAAGCAAAATTTACCTACAGAGCTTTAATTATAATTTAATCTTTTGCAAAGACAAGGGAAATTGAAAATTAAAATTTAGGCTACTCCCTGATAACTGCAGGTTTTCTGGTATTCCACGGGACCTTATTAACTGAGGAAAATAGCCAGAACTCCAGGGGTAAGGCTTATTTTTATTTAAATCATCTAATCCGGGATTAAAAGTACTTTACATCCTTCTCCAGATAAAGCTACTTCAAAAGCTTTCTCAAATCCACTTAAAGGAAAGCGATGAGTAATAACAGGAGATAGATTCATTTTTCCTGAAGTTAAAAGTTTTTCCGTTTTATCCCAGGTACTCCATATTTTGCGACCAAATAAACCTTTAATCTGTACCTCTTTAAGAACAATGTTTGGTGAAGTATCGATGGTTAAAGGATTCTGAAGATGTCCTATCATAAAAATCTTACCCCCAATTCTAATGTACCCAAAGGCATCCTTAAGAGCAGCAGTATTTCCAGAAGCTTCAATCACCACCCCTGCTCCCCCACCATAGTCCTTCGTTAGATCTTTAACTTTTCTCACTACAGAGTCAGTCTCTGGATTAATAAGATGGGTTGCACCCATCTTCCTCGCTATATTTAGCCTTTTTTCATTAACATCTATACCAATAATTTTTTCTGCCCCCATAATTTTAGAAAAGGAAATAGCAAACTGCCCTATAGGACCACATCCTATAACCACCACCGCCTCTCCCTTTACCTCTCCCTCCTCTACTGCTCTAAAGGGTATTCCCATGGGCTCAAGTAAACATCCCTCATCAAAGGAGATACTATCCGGTATTTTTCGCGTGGATACCTCAGGTATCAGGGAATACTCAGCAAAACAGCCATTTATGGTATGTCCAAAAAGCTGCATTTTCTCGCAGGTATGTGGACGATTATGTCTACACTGCCAGCAAACTCCACAGGGAACATGGGTCTCCGCTGCTACCTTATCTCCTACCTTTATCTCCTTGACCTCTTCTCCAACTTCTACCACCTCACCTGCACACTCATGTCCAGGAATTATAGGTAAAGATTTAACCACATTTTCACACCAGGGAACCCATTCGTATATCTTTATATCCGATCCACATATGGCAGAAGCTTTAACCTTGACCAGTACATCTTTTCTTCCAGGTCTGGGAACAGGAATATCCTGATATTCCAGCCCCACATCTTTTTTAGTCTTAACAAGTGCTTTCATTGGTTTTCCCTCAGGTAGTTTTTATTTTTCCTGATCCAATTTGCATATTCTGCTACAGCTTCCTCAATTGTGTATTTTGGTTCAAATCCCAGCTCTTTTTTTGCAAGAGATATATCCAGAGTTTCACCTCTCGGGAAAAGTTTACCCGGACCTATTTTAACCTTGCAGGAAGAGGAGCTATGTTTTCTGGAAATTTCAACAAGCTCAACAAAATTAATAGCTTTCTCAGCAGCAATGTTAAAGGTTTTATACCTGAGATTTTTTGCCCTGTAAACAAGAACTGTTCCCCAGGCTGTATCCTTAACGTAGGTAAAACCCAGGCTTTGATCAGCTCCTTTCTCAAGTTCAAGATTGGAAAGTCCCTCTATACATCCAAATAAGGTCCTAAATATGGGAGGAAGTTCAGAGGGAAGGCGACCCGGTCCAAAGAAAAAGTAAGGTCGAACAACCCTGAAATCAATTCCATAATGATTTTGATACTGAAAACCTATAAATTCTGCCGAGGCTTTACTTGCCCCGTAAAGATCGGAGGGTCTTACCGGATGAGTGATCTCAGAAGCTTTGTCCTTAACCTCTCCATAAACAGCACCGGAGCTTATATAAACTACTTTTTTTATTCCAAATATTCTTGCCATTTCCAGAATATTTAAGGTCCCTGTTATATTAAGAGTTGTACTTTGATATGGGTTTTTCCAGTACCCGGGTGTAGCCATAATAGCCGGGGTGTGGATTATCCCCTCAATTTCAGAATTAAATTTTTTGAAAGTTTGAAGTAAACCTGACCAGTCAAGAACACTACCTCTAACTGGAACAAGAAGGCTTTTTACCTTCTCAAGATAGTCAAATTCCCGAAGTGCCACATCAAACATAATGACCTTTTTACCATCCTTTGCAAGATAATAAGCCACCCAGGAACCTAAAAGTCCGTATCCTCCTGTTATTAGAACAGCCATCTTTTACCTCTCAGATTTGTTTAAAAATTGTCCCTTCCACAGGAGCATCCAATAGCCTTTTAAGCTCTTCATCTAA
>JAGGTG010000143.1 GCA_021163905.1 Candidatus Aerophobota bacterium | reverse complement strand
GAGGCCGAGCTGCACAAAAGCAAGAAGTGATACCAAGAGTTTGGCGAGGCCGATTGCTTTGCCTTTTTATCAGGGGGAGCAGCGAGCGAAGCGAAGCGTTGAGGGGGAATATTTTCCCCCTCAATAGTCCTGCAAGAATACCCAGGAGCCACATAGTTATCAAAAAAGTGCCCCAATGTCAGAATTTTTTCCAGTTTCGGAAAAAAATCCTATAATTCTTTGCTGCCCACCGAGTGTGTGAATGCGTTGATGCGTATATGCGTTGATACGTAAATGCGTTCAAGCTTTTAACCAAATAAACTAAATGAACCAAGGTAACTAAATACACCAAACAGACGAGATGGACCAGATAGACGAGATGGACGAAATGAACGAGATAGACGAGAAAGACGAAACAGACTCAACGACGCCTCGACCCAACGACCCACAGACCCAACGACTTGATTCTATAGGAAAGTATTAGACTTTTCCTTATTTAAGGGGGAGCAGCGCAAGCGTTGAGGGGGAAATGCGAAGCATTGCCCCCTCAATTATCTTGACAAAACCGATTATTTTTTTAATCTCTAACTGAAAAGGTAAGGTAGCTGGAAGTAGAGGAGGTTCTTATGAAAAAGAAACTATCCCTCACTTTTCCCCGCAGACTAGTAAGTGAGCCTATAACCTACAAATTAATTAAAAATTACAATCTGATAGTTAACATTATTAAGGCAAAAATAACCCCTTACGAGGAAGGTAGGTTAGACCTGGAAATTATTGGAGAAAAAAATGCCATAAATGAAGGGATTAAATACCTTACAGATTTAGGGGTCAGTGTAAAACCTTTAATTCAGGAAATTAAGTGGAATCCCGATAGATGCAATCATTGTACAGTATGCGTTCCTCTTTGCCCTGTATCCGCTTTTGAAGTGGATAGAAAAGAAAGGACGGTATCCTTTAATGATGAGAAGTGTATTGCCTGTGGGGTATGTGTTCAAGCCTGCCCCTACAGGGCAATAGAAATAGTATTTTAACAGGATAACCTGAGGTGATGTTCTTTGATTAAAAAGAGGGTTCTGGTAGCAATGAGTGGAGGTGTGGATAGCTCAGTAGCTGCCTATCTTTTAATTAAGGCAGGATATGATGTGATTGGTGCAACCATAAATTTCTGGAAGGATGATGGAAGATGCTGCAGTATTGAGGATACAAGGAAAATAGCTCAAAAACTATCTATCCCGTTTTATACTTTTAATTTTAAAGAAGAGTTCGAAAGAGAAATAATAAACTATTTCTGTGATGAATATGCAAATGGTAGAACTCCCAATCCCTGCATTATCTGTAATGAAAAAATTAAATTTGGAGTATTTTTAGAAAAAGCAAAAAAACTAAATGCCTCTTTTATAGCTACCGGGCATTATGCAAGAGTAGATTATAACTTTGATGTAAAAAGATACCAGTTAAAAAAGGGACAGGATAAGGAAAAAGATCAATCCTATTTTCTTTTCTCTCTTTCTCAGTATCAACTGTCACATACAATTTTTCCTCTTTCCAGCCTCACCAAAAAAAAGGTCAGGAAAATAGCAAAAGAGCTTGGTCTTCCCATATATAAAAAGGACGAGAGCCAGGAGATTTGCTTTATTTCCCGGAGCAATTATAATGAATTTTTGAGAGAAAAAAGACCTGATTCTTTCAATCCCGGTCCTATACTTACAACAAATGGAAAAGTAATTGGTCAACACAGAGGTATACCTTTTTTCACTATTGGACAGAGAAAGGGACTTGGAGGAGGGAGGAAAAATCCCGTGTATGTTTTAAAAATCGATAAAAAGAAAAATGCAATTGTGGTAGGTGAAAAAGAAAAAACCTACGCAAGGGGTATGCAGGTATCAAAGGTTAACTGGGTAAGCATTCCGGAACCAACAGCTCCTATTTTATGTAAAGTGAAAATAAGATCACAACACCAAGAGGCCAGTGCCACTGTCTATCCTTTAAATAATAAAAAGTGTAAAGTGATATTTTCCCAGCCTCAATGGGCTATAACTCCGGGACAGGCTGCTGTATTTTACAGAGAAGATACTGTCCTTGGAGGAGGATGGATAGAGGAGGTAGCCTAATATATAAAAAAACAAAAATTGTGATGGAGTTGGATAATGAAGTTAGAAGAGGTGGTAATTTCTCAGGCAATTGTGGAGAGTTTTTATCAGGATTTCAGAAAATATCTAACAGTGGAGGTAGCTATTGCAGGAGCAGGACCTGCTGGTCTAACTGCCAGTTATTACCTGGCGAAAGAAGGGGTTAAAACAGTTGTATTTGAGAAAAGTCTGAGAGTGGGAGGTGGAATGCCTGGAGGTGGAATGATGTTTAATAAGATTGTGGTTCAGGAATCTGCAAAAAAAATCCTGGAAGAGATGAATATAAAACATTCCACCTATAGAGAAGGTTACTATATAGCTGATTCAATTGAGGCTATCTCTGCTCTCACACTTAAGGCAATTAGAGCAGGAGTGAAGATATTTAATCTCATGGGTGTTGAGGACATTACCATAAAGAACAACAGGGTAAGAGGACTGGTTATAAACTGGGAAGCGGTAAGAATCGCTAAACTGCATGTTGATCCTCTAACGGTTAGTTGTGATATAGCCGTTGATGCAACAGGTCATGATTGTGAAGTTGTAAAAAAACTCCAGCAAAGAGAGGGAATTAAACTTGTAACACCAACGGGAAGGATAGTTGGTGAGGGACCCATGTGGGCTGAAAGGGGTGAGGAGCAAATTCTGGAGTGTACAAAAGAGGTGTATCCTGGAATATATGTAGCAGGAATGGCTGCCAATGCAGTTTTTGGAGCACCAAGAATGGGGCCTATATTTGGAGGAATGCTTCTCTCGGGAGAAAAAGCGGCAAAAGCTATTTTAGATCAAATCAGGTAAAATAAAATTAATAAATAAGGATACTTATCATGATCGAGGGTTTCAAGAAAAAGATAAACTTATCAAAAAATGCTTTAAGGGTTCTTGAAAAAAGATATCTTCAGAAAAATAGAAACGGCAAAATTATAGAAAATCCTGAGCAGATGTTCAAAAGGGTAGCTAAAAATATAGCTCTTGCCGATAAAATATATGGAAAAAGCGAAAAGGAGATAGAAAAAATAGAGAAAAAATTCTATCAAATAATGACCGACCTTCTCTTTTTACCCAACTCCCCCACCCTTATGAATGCCGGGACAGATCTTGGGCAGCTCTCTGCTTGTTTTGTATTATCTGTAGATGATTCTATTGATTCAATTTATGAGGCAATAAAGCATGCGGCAATCATACATAAATCTGGTGGTGGTACGGGTTTTTCCTTCAGTAGAATAAGACCAAAGGGAAGTCCTGTAGGAAGTACATCAGGAGTTGCAAGTGGTCCTGTGTCCTTTATGAGAGTCTTTGATGCCTCGACTGAAGCTATAAAGCAGGGAGGTAGAAGACGGGGAGCAAATATGGGAATCTTAAATGTTACCCATCCGGACATCCTTGAGTTTATTAACTGTAAGGAAAAAGAAGGGGAACTTAGAAATTTCAATATATCTGTGGCAGTCACCGATGAATTTATGCAGGCAGCACAGAAATACGAGGATTATAATCTTATCGATCCAAGAACTGGCGAGAATACAGGAAAGTTAAATGCCGGGGAAATTCTCGATAAAATAGCGCAAATGGCCTGGAAAAACGGGGAACCGGGAATTATTTTTCTTGACAGGATAAACCAGTTCAACCCAACCCCCCGGATAAAAATAGAATCAACCAATCCATGTGTAACTTCTGACACATGGATCATGACTGCCTCAGGGCCAAGGCGGGTAGTAGAGCTGGTAGGGAAAAAATTTGTAGCAGTTATAAATGGTAAGAGATGGGAAACCGATGAAAAAGGATTTTTTAAAACAGGAGTAAAGCCTGTTTATAGAATAAAAACTTTAGAAGGTTTTGAGCTGTGTTTAACGAAAGATCACCCTGTCATGAAAGTTAAAGAGATTAGAAAAAACAAAATTAAGACCGAGTGGACCCCTGCTGGAAACTTGAGACCAGGAGATAAAATCATTGTAAATAACCACAGAGATTTTGGTGGCTGGAACGGAGAATATACCGAGGAGGAAGGTTACCTGATTGGTTTACTCTTAGGAGATGGAGTGGTTAAAAAAGATAAGATAGTTCTCTCTTCATGGGGAAATAGCAAAGGAGCTGTAGCAACAAGAAAATTAGCCTATAGCTATGTTGATACTTTTCCTCATAGAGCTGATTTTCGAGGATGGATTCCGGTAAAGGAAAGAGAAGAATATCGTCTATCTACAGCGTATTTAAAAAAATTAGCAGATGGTCTTGGATTAGCTCAAAGTAGGAAAAGGATAACCGAGAAAATAGAAAAAGCATCTTCACGTTTTTATAGAGGTTTGTTAAAAGGGTTATTCGATGCTGATGGTTCTATTCAAGGAGACCAATCAAAAGGTGTTAGTATAAGATTATCTCAAAGTAATCTTGAGGTTCTTAAGGCAGTTCAGCGTATGCTCTTGAGGCTCGGAATATTTTCTAAAATCTACGTAAATAGGAGAAACAGCGGAGAAAAAGAGCTTCCCGATGGTAAGGGTGGATTAAAAAAATACCATATAAAAGCTCAACATGAGCTGGTAATCTCCAATGAAAATATCTTGTATTTTTACAAAAAAATCGGATTTGGTGATTTAAATAAAATGGAAAAACTTGAAGATGCTATAAAGAACTATAAAAGAAATCTCAATCAAGAAAGATTTATAGCAACTATAGAAGATACACTACCAGAAGGTGTAAAAGAAGTATACGATATTCAAATTCCAGGAATAAATGCATTTGACGCAAATGGTTTTTATATCCACAATTGCGGGGAACAGCCCTTACTTCCCTATGAGTCCTGTAACTTAGGTTCTATAAACCTTACAAGAATGGTGGAGGATGGGAAGATAAACTGGGATAAACTGAAGGATGTGGTTCATACCGCGGTACATTTTCTGGATAATGTAATTGATGTAAATAAATATCCCTTACCTCAAATTGAAGAAAATACCAAGGCAAACAGGAAAATTGGTCTTGGAGTAATGGGATTTGCCGATATGCTGATAAAGCTGGGTATTCCCTATAATTCCAGAAAAGCCTTAAATCTTGCCGAGAAGTTAATGAGTTTTGTACAGGATGAGTCTAAAAAAGCATCTCAGCAACTGGCCAGAGAAAGAGGAGTTTTTCCCAATTTTAAGGAAAGTATATGGGAGAAAAAAAATATTAAACTGAGAAATGCCACCACTACTACTATTGCCCCTACCGGTAGTATATCCATGATCGCCGATTGTTCTTCAGGAATTGAGCCTATTTTCAGCCTTGTTTACTACAAGGAAGTTTTAGGTGGAGAAAGGCTTCTTTACGTTAACGAAGAATTTGAAAAAATAGCCAGGGATAGGGGATTTTATTCCAGGGAATTGATGGAGAAAATAGCTAATAATAATGGAAGCTGTCAGGAGATTCCCGAAATACCGGATGATGTGAAGAAGATCTTTGTTACAGCTCTTGATATATCTTATCAGGATCATGTAAAAATGCAGGCAGCTTTTCAAAAGTACACGGATAATGCTGTATCTAAAACTATAAACTTTCCAAATAAGGTGAGCAAGGACGATGTAAAAAAATCCTTCATTCTTGCCTACAAACTCGGTTGTAAAGGAATAACGATTTACAGGGATCAAAGTAGAGAAGAGCAGGTAATAAGAGCAGCAAAGGAAAGGGAGAAAAAAACCCTTACCACCCGTCCCCGGCCAAAGATAACCTATGGAATGACAAGAGAGATAAAAACAGGCTGTGGTGATCTTTACGTCACTATAAATGAAGATGAAAAGGGAGAGCCATTTGAGGTATTTGCCCAACTGGGAAAATCAGGGGGATGTGCTGCTTCTCAGACAGAAGCCATAGGAAGGCTTAGTTCTCTTGCCCTTCGCTCTGGTATTCCCTGGACACAAATTGTCAAGCAGCTTAAGGGGATAAGTTGTGATCGTCCCTGGGGATTTGGTAAAAATAAAGTATTATCATGTGCCGATGCTATAGGTAAAGCAATAGAACTTTTTAAAGAAGAAAAAAATAAAATGGTAATTTCCCCACCTCTGTCTGAGGAAAGAATTTCTGAAAAATCAGATAAAACCAAAAAAGGATTAGAAACCCCCGGTTTGAAATCGGAAAGGATTCTGGGAGCCTGTCCTGAGTGTGGATCAAGCGCCATTGAGTACTCAGAAGGATGCTTTGTGTGTAGATCATGCGGGTATAGTGAGTGTGATTAAATATTATATGGGGAATACTCACGAAAAATGAAAAGGTTAACTTTAAAAGCTCCGGGTAAAATAAATCTTTACTTAAATGTTCTTGGCAAAAGAGATGATGGTTACCATCAGATTGAAACCGTAGTTCAGTCTATAAGTATATACGATACTTTATACTTTGAAAAA
>JAGGTG010000223.1 GCA_021163905.1 Candidatus Aerophobota bacterium | reverse complement strand
AGGGGGAGCAGCGCAAGCGTTGAGGGGGAAATGCGAAGCATTGCCCCCTCAATTAGCTTGATTCTATAGGAAAGTATTAGACTTTTCCTTATTTAAGGGGGAGCAGCGCAAGCGTTGAGGGGGAAATGCGAAGCATTGCCCCCTCAATTAGCTTGACTCCCGAAGGTAAGGGGATTAAAATAGGCTTGTAAGGAGAAAATTTTAAG
Organism: Candidatus Aerophobota bacterium; assembly: GCA_021163905.1. Classification (GTDB taxonomy): domain Bacteria; phylum Aerophobota; class Aerophobia; order Aerophobales; family B3-G15; genus JAGGTG01. The sequence continues at coordinate 6,315 of JAGGTG010000223.1, read as the reverse complement.
CGAGCAAGAGGCAATTTTGTGAAAAAGGACCCTGAAATTTTAATAAAAAGTGAAATCATTAAAACAATAGGCACTGTTTTATCTTCGTTTAAAGAAATTGAGATTGGTTACATTTTTGGTTCTTTTGTGGAAGGAGAAAAATTCGAGGACATAGATATAGGACTGGTAATATCTGAGGAATTTGGTCCTTATGAGGGGATGAAATTTGCCATGAGAGTAGGAAGGGAACTGGAGAAAAACATAAAGCCAAGATATGAAGTTGATGTGAAAATTTTAAACCTATCTCCCCTTGATTTTCAATATCAGGTTATTAAAAAAGGAGAACCTGTTTTTATCAGGGATGAATTAAAACGGATTAGATATGAGGCTGAGGTTCTTTCTCTTTACCTTGATTACGAAGAAACATCAGAGTGGTTGGATAGAGAATTTTTAAAGAGGATATAAATAAAGATGGTGGATAAAAAGGGAATTTTAGAACATTTCAGGGAATTAAACGAAGCATTGAAAGATTGGGAAAGATATCAGACTATTTCCCTGAGAGAGTTGCGTTCAGATAGAGATAAGCAAAATATGGTGCTTCATGCTTTACTGGTAAGTATTCAAGCCAGCATAGATATTGCAAACCATATTATAGCTGAAAAAAGTTTACAAAAACCTTCTACTTATCGGGAAACATTTGAAATTCTTTCTAAGGAGGGAATAATTTCCTCTGAATTAGGAGATTCTCTCTCTGATCTTGCTGGTTTTAGGAATGTACTCGTTCATATATACTGGAGAGTAAATTTTGAGCAGGTCCACAGGGTATTACAGGAGGATTTGAGTCCGTTAAAGGAGTTTAAGAAAGTGATAAAAGATTTGTTACAGGAAAGATAAGTTGAAGTCGATGATTTTCAACCTAAGAAAAAGGAAAGGTTAAAAAGCAATGGTTGGATTAAAAAAATTTCTTCCAGGTATGGTGCTATCTTTATTATTTATTGCAGGCTTTTCCGGTATGGGATGGGCAACGCTGGAAACCGTTGTGACTTTTGGGATGGTGGAGAGTCTATCGGCAGCCTCGGCTACCTTAACTGATAATTTTAATAAGGGGAGTGTGGTTTATGTCAGGGTAGATAATGCAGGAACTACGCAGGGAAATACAGTTTCATCCCACACAGCTACTGTTAAGGATAACATCCACACCACCAATCAAATCACCTTCACCGTATATGATGATGGAACATTTCCCGATGATAAAGCCAACGATGGTTACTACTGGGGAAAGTTCACCATTGTAGAAGGTAGTAGTGGCAGTAGTGGTGATATTTTGAAGCTTCTTAGTGGAGAAACTGCTACCATCAGTTGTGACCTTGATGGACAAAACGATCCTGGTACCCACCAGGTTACCGCCTTCTTTTCTCCTCCTGATCATACCAAACCATCCGTTGATACATTTGAGGTAACTCCTAATCCCTTCTCTCCTAATGGAGATGGAGTTCAGGATACAACCAGCATTTCCTATTCTCTTTCTGATGATATCTCCACCCGGGTTACAGTAAGGCTTGAGATAAGAGATATAAGCAATAAAATTGTAAAAACCCTTGTTGATGCCCAGACTCAGGATACAGGAAAAGTTTATACCTACAGCTGGGATGGAAAGGATGACAGTGGGAATCCCTCTTCCGAGGGCAGTTATACCTGCCGTATTATAGCTCTGGATGGCTCGGGTAACAGTGTTGAGTCAACTCTGGGGATTACCATTGATACAACTCCTCCTCAAATAACAGGTGTTTCTCTATCTCCCAATCCTTTCTCTCCCAACAGTGATGGAGTTAAAGATACCACCACCATTTCCTTTACCCTCTCCGGTGCTGCTGCATCTCAGAATAAGGTGAAGATTAGAAATTCCAGCGGAACTTTAATTAGAACCCTGGATGATGAGATCTCCCCTTCCGGGGGTCAAAATGGATCTAACAGTGTTACCTGGGATGGGAAAGATGAAGATGGGGCGTTTGTTTCAGATGGCAACTATTTTTTTGAAATCTGGGCACAGGATGCAGCGGGAAATATGAATTCCTTTACCGGAATAGTAAAGGTTGATACTACTGCGCCAGCTACTGCCCTGCAGGTTCTTGATAACACACAAACCCATACATCTCCTTTTGATGCAGGTGATCTTGGGACATCAGCCCCAACCGGTCTTTATATCTGTGATGTTAAGGTAAATGGTGAATGGCAAACCCAGGACTCAAGTGGTATTTACCAGGTGCAGATTATAATTAATGGTAGCTTCTTTACACCTCAAAATCCCAATGGCAACTGGCAGGGCTGGTATCTTTACTGGACTCCACCTGCCAGCAATGGAACTTACACCATTCAGGTAAGGGCTATCGATAATGTGGGAAATGACAGTGGTGCATCAGGAGCCTCCACCACCATTATTTATGATAATAGCTCTCCAACTTCTCAGATTACATCACCTCCTGATGGAACCAAATTCAACACTTCCAGTTTAACTATCAGTGGAACAGCAAGTGATGGGGATGGTTGCGGTGTAAAGGAAGTTCAAGTTCAGGTAACCAATTTAAGTACCTCCAGTGTTATTGTGAGCTTTGCCACCAGCTCCGTCACCGATACAAGTTCTCAGGGAGACTGGTCCAGCTGGGAGTACGTATTTACCCCTCCTGGTTCTGGTTCCCCACCTGTTAGTTATTTAATTGAGTGTCGGGCTGTTGATAATCTCTACGATCCCACATCCTCCACTTCATCATCTCATGTCCAGGCAACTCCTTATTCTATCACTGTAGCCTATGATGCCCAGAGTCCACCCTATCATCCAACCAGTTTAAAGGATGATGGGGTCCTGTTATCCACAGGTCATATTTTTGGAATTAATAACCTGTTGACTGCCAATCAGGCATATTTTTCTGGACTTCAGGAGGTTCGCTTTGAGTACAAAGTTGAGCCTTCGGGTAGCTGGCAGGTAATTGGCTCTTCCCCCTATACAGAGGCTCCTCCAGCATCTTATGTAGCACAGGTTAGCTGGGATACCACCGCTCTTTCCAGTGGTGTTACTTACTCCTTTCGTGCTGTAGCGGTTGGGGCAAGTGAGATACCCTCGGGGACATTTAGCCAGTGCAGGATAGATAACACCTCTCCCTCCTCCCCCTATAATTTAAAAGACGATGGAACTTTAATTACATCCGGTCATATATTTGGCCGTACCAATGTTTTATCTGCTGAGGCTGATACAGGCGATTCTTCCCTATGGGGTGTAAGGTTTGAGTACAGGGATTGTACCAGCTTAGGTTCCTGGATCAGTATTGGAACAGATACCTCGTCTGAGGGAAACGACTTCAGTGTAACCTGGGATACATCTGCTCTTGATACCACTCATACTTACTGGGTTAGAGCAACAGCCATAGATGTAGCAAGTAATGAGACATCTTCTCAGGCTATAACTAACTGCAGTATTCAGCTTAGTCTTCCTTTATTTCAGTCTATTTCAAAGGATAAAGATGTCTATAAAAATGGGAGCACTATTACCATTTTTGCCAATCTTGATAACTCAGGATATACCTTATCCTGTGATTTTTCTCCCATTGATTCTGAATACGGTGAAGGGAATAATGTGGAACAGGTTACCGATAATGGAGATTCAACATACACCATTACCTATCAAATATCATCCTGTAACACCCGATCCGATTCATCCTACACTGTAGTACTTACAGCAACAGATCCTGCAGGAAACAGCGCAACTTCCTCTGTAACAGTTAAGCTTGATAACACTCCTCCCGGTTTTACTTCTTCCACAGACTCTGATAGGAGTGCGTATAAAAACGGTGATACTGTAAGCCTTACCTGTCATCTTGATGCTTCTGGTTATACTGTGGAGGCCGATTTTAGCAGTATAGATACAACTTACTCCTCTGGAGAGGAACAGGTTACCGATAATGGCGATGGCACTTATACCATCACTTACACCATTGAAGAGGCAAATACAAAGACCGATGGAACTTACTCTGTTCCGGTAACTGCTACCGATGCTGCAGGAAATCAAGCTGTAGATGCCGATTCAGGATTTTCCGTTGAGCTTACCTTAGATAATACCCCTCCTCAGTTTTCAGACTCTCCAGTTGTGGGAAAATTTGTGGATAGCAATTTAAATAACCAGATAGATGAAGGAGAGGTAAACTGGAACACCAGTTATTTTAAAAATGGCGATATTATCATCATCCAGACCCATTTGGATTCCTCAGGATATGCAACTTCAACCTCTATTTGTGCTAACTTTTTCCCTCTTGATGATAAGTACAGCAAAAATGATGAACAACCAGCTATCCCCGGGGATGGAAGCCTGTCAGGAGGGGGGAGTTTAAATCTCCTGGATAAGCTGGATAACGATGAGGATGGGCAGATAAACAATCAAGAAGAGTCCTCTTACTATCTTATTGCCTACAGGATAAATACGGCAAATACCAGATCTGATGGTAGCTACAGTATAAATATAACGGCAACTGATGCTGCTGGTAACCTGGCAACTTCCAGTGAAGGTGCTGTTTGCAATCTTGATAATACCCCTCCTTCAGTTCAAAATGTGTGGGTAACTCTTATAACTCAATCTGCATCCAGTGTATCTTTAAATAATACCTGTGCGATAAAAGAGGAAATAACCTCACTTAAAGTTGTATTCAGTGATGAGGGGTCTGGGGTTGATGTTGCAAGCTCCGATGTTACTCTTATTGCTCCGGATGGTTCGGTTATCCAGGGAGAGGATGTAACAAGGGGTGATGATTTTATTGAGCTTAGCTGGTCTTTAGATAATCTTCCCTTAACCACCCAGGGAACCTATACTGTAAGGATAAATGTTAAGGATATAGCTGGAAACAGCACCAGTGATACAGACTACAGTTTTATCTACGATACTGTTGCCCCACACCTTGTATCTACCACTCCTTCTAACCTTTCAACCGTGAGTTCTCCTTTGACTTCCATTACCGCTGTTATTTCTGAGGATACCACTCAGGCCACTCAGGTTGCCGGAGTGGATATAGAAAGCTGCCTTATTACCCTGAGAGATGAGGCACAAAATGTTATTGTCAGTGGGGGACAGGCTGTCAATGTCAGTACCCTGAGACTGGAGGCAGAACCAGGGGGGTATCTTGCCACAAGTAGTGGATCTTATTTTATTGAGGTGAAATCGGTGGACTATGCAGGTAATGCAAGGGTTGAGACTAGTAAATTTTATCTTAAAGTTGACCCGGTAAATAGCGTTGCTAAAGCTTCTTTGGACTATGGTGGAAAAACTGTTTATGATATGAGTGGATCTACTGAGGCTACCTCTCCTTCTTGCTTTGCCAACAGCAGGATAAATACCGTTTATGTTAAGTTAAATTTAAATGAGGGAATTCATCTTAACAGCTCTGCAAGTTCCATATCTTTACTTAAGATAAAAAGTATTCAAACAGGTAACATCCAGGCTGATCCTGTTGATGGTTCTTCTAAAATCAACTACAGTGAGGAGGAGGGGTGGGTGGAGTTTTTCTTTTACCCTGCCTCTTCTTTTGATCCGGAAAAGGATGAACATACAAAAGATGGATCCTACTGGGTAAGGGTTGATGTGGTTGATTCTTCGGGAAATACCCAGGAGCTTTCCTTTTTCTTTGTATACGATACAATTTCTCCTTCTCCTCCTCAGTTTAGTGTTCAATCATTTAATTCAACAACAGGTGTTTTAACTCTTAGTGGAACTACTCGTGCAGAGTCATCTGAACCTCAATGGGTACAGATATTTGTTAACGGAGTATCTAAAGCTACTACTCAGGCTGAAGAAGATGGAAGTTTTTCCATTCAGGCAGAGCTTTCCTCTGGAGAAAATTCAATTGCTTTAAGAGCAATTGATAGAGCCGGAAATGTGGGTAATTTCACAGACCCTATCAGCCTTAGCTATAATCCTCAGCATCTTCTTGCTATTACCTTCCGAAGCTCAAAAATCTTGAGAAGAGGCTCTGGAATATCACCTATTAAGCTAACCTACTATCTTACAGAGCCTGCTGATGTTACTATAAGGATTTATAATCTTTTAGGTGAGATAGTATATGACTGGCAGGGGCAGGTTACACCTGGAAGTGAGGAGGAGTTTTCCTGGTGGGGCGAGAATATGTTTGGTGAAAGGGTGAACAATGGTGTGTATATTATTAGTATCAGGGCAGTCTCATCCAGCAGAAGCGAGACAGTTACCAAACTGATAGGGGTGTTGAGGTAGAGGTCCACATTTCAGGGAAATGCAAAGCATTTCCCCCTCAATTAGCTTGACACGCATTAATTTTATTATAG
>JAGGTG010000145.1 GCA_021163905.1 Candidatus Aerophobota bacterium | reverse complement strand
AAAATGCCCTAAATTCTTGCAAATTTCCCAGCGTTTAGTATACTAAGAGCACGATAAATATTTCTGAAAGATGAGTAAAATAGCCCAGAAGGCAGGAGGTTAAGCATGGAAGAAGACTTTAGAATTAACTCACCGAGGAATTTTCCCCGGAAGTGGATAGGACTAATTATCCTGGGAATTATTATTCTTGTTGTTTTGTTTTCGACTTTCTATGCAGTTGGACCCGATGAGGTTGGTGTAATTAAAAGGTTTGGCAGATATATGAGAATAACAGATCCTGGACTTCATATAAAAATTCCCTTTGCAGAATCGGTTACAAAGGTCAAGGTAAAGCGGATATTTAAAGAGGAGTTTGGATTTAGAACTCTACAGCCGGGAGTTAGAACTGTCTATACTCCTGATAAATGGGAAGATGAATCTCTTATGTTAACGGGAGATTTAAATGTGGCTGTGGTGGAATGGATTGTCCAGTACAGGATAGTTGATCCTTATAAGTACCTTTTTAAAGTTAGAGATGTCAGGAAAACTATCAGGGATATCTCAGAGGTGGTTATGCGGATGGTAGTGGGGGATAGGAGTGTAGATGAGGTCTTAACCATAGGTAGAATGGAAGCGGCTACTCAGGCTCAAAAGAAACTTCAGGAGATACTGAATTTTTATGACACTGGTATTAAAATTGTTACTGTTAAATTAAAGGATGTTAATCCTCCCGATCCGGTAAAACCTTCTTTTAACGAGGTTAATGAAGCTCGTCAGGATAGAGAAAGATTCATCAATGAAGCCTGGCAGGCTTACAACAAGGTAATTCCAAAGGCCAAAGGAGAGGCAGAAAAGGTAATAGCGGAAGCTGAAGGTTATGCTATTAAAAGAGTAAATCGTGCCCAGGGTGATGCCAATAGATTTCTTGCTATTTGGAAGGAATACAAAAGAGCTAAGGATGTTACCAGGAAAAGGATGTATATTGAGACCCTAAGTAAAGTTCTTCCCAAGGTGGGCAAGATTTATGTCGTGGATTCGGAGCAGAAAACCCTTCTTCCCCTTCTTTCTCTTGAGGGAGGTAAAAAATGAGAATAGAAAAATGGATACCTATAGCGGTAGTTGTCATTATTGGTATTATTGTTTTAAGTAGTGCTCTTTATGTGGTCGACGAGACTCAACAGGTTGTAATAACAGAATTTGGCCAGCCCGTGGGAAAACCTATAACCCGTGCAGGATTGTATATTAAAAAGCCCTTTATCCAGAAAGTTAATTACTTTGATAAGCGATTGCTTGTCTGGGATGGGGTTCCCACTCAGATTCCCACCAGGGATAAAAAGTACATATGGGTTGATGCAACAGCTCGCTGGAGAATTATCGATCCTCTTAAGTTTTTACAGTCAGTAGGAAGTGAAAGAGGAGCCCAGGCCAGATTGGATGATATTATTGATTCTGCAACAAGAGACAAGATTACCAGCTATCCTCTTGCTGAGATAGTCAGGAATTCAAATAGAGAATTTGTAACAACGGAGGTGTTTATCCAGAAAGAGGAGGAGATTACCAATATCAAAAAAGGAAGAGAGGCTATTTCTCGGGAGATTTTAAAGGAAGCAGCTAAACTGGTTCCCCAATATGGCATTGAACTTGTTGATGTAAGGATAAAAAGACTTAACTATGTGGAAGATGTGAGAAAGAAGGTATATACCAGGATGATCTCGGAACGAAAAAGGGTAGCCGAGCAGTACCGTTCAGAGGGAATGGGTAAGAAAGCTGAGATAGAAGGGATGCGAGAAAAAGAATTACAAAAAATTACCTCCGAGGCTTACAAGAAAGCAGAGATTATTAAAGGTCAAGCTGATGCTAAAGCTACAAAGATTTACGCTGATGCTTTTTCCAAAGATCCTGAGTTTTACTCTTTTTTAAGGACTCTTGAGAGTTATCAGGATACCCTGAATGAGAAAAGTATAATTATTCTTACAACTAACAGTGATTTTTACAAGTATATTAAGTATATCTCTCCTGGTAAGAAAAAATGATCTAAAGTTGTTATGAAGGAGGGGATAATGACAGTAAAAATAACCTGGTTAGGTCATGCCAGCTTTAAAGTAGAAGAAAAATCCAGGGTTTATATAGATCCCTGGAAAATAAAAGAAACCGAGAAGGCTGATCTTGTACTAATTACCCATTCTCATTATGATCATCTTTCTCCTGAAGATGTGGAAAAGATACAGGGTGAGAGAACTTCAATTGTTGTTCCCTACGATGGTGTCGGTAAATTAAGGGGAAATGTGAGAGGAATAGCACCGGGTGAGAGTATTTCTGTAAATGATGTGAATATTCAGGCAGTTCCGGCTTACAATGTGGGAAAATCTTATCATCCCAAAGGGAACAAATGGGTAGGATATGTTGTGGAAATAGGTGGGATTTCCATTTATCATGCCGGTGATACTGATTTTATCCCCGAAATGAAGGAGATAAATCCCTATGTTGCACTTCTTCCCATAGGAGGAACTTATACAATGGGAGTGGATGATGCTCTGAGAGCTGTTGAGTCTCTTAATCCTCACATTGTTATCCCGATGCATTACGGGGATATAGTGGGTAGTATTAATGATGCGAGGAGATTTGCAAAGAGTTGTAAAAAAGCTGAAGTGAAAATTTTAAGTCCGGGAGAAATTCTGGAGGTAACAAAATAAGGTGATTTATCCATTTTTGAGTTGGTTGACGAAGTGGTAAAGTTGAATATAATTATTGAAAAAAATTAAAAAAGCGTAATGCTTAGGTTAAGTTAAAGGAGAAAGGAATGAAGAAGTACGTCTATTTTTTTGCGAAAGGAAAAGCTGAAGGATCGGCTAAGATGAGGGATATTCTGGGAGGAAAGGGAGCTAATTTGGCTGAAATGGCTAACCTTGGGATTCGTGTTCCACCTGGCTTTACAATATCGACAGAGGTTTGTGCCTATTACACTCAAAAGGGAGAGTATCCCCCTGGTCTTGATGAGGAGATGAAGCAGAATCTGGAAAAGCTGGAAGAGGTGACTGGAAAGAAATTTGGAGATCCCGATAATCCTCTGCTGGTGTCTGTTAGATCTGGAGCAAGGGTATCCATGCCTGGAATGATGGATACTGTCCTTAATCTGGGTTTAAATGATAAAAGTGTTGAAGGACTTGCCAAAAAAACCAATAATCCAAGATTTGCTTTTGACGCTTACAGGCGTCTTTTACAGATGTTTGGTGATGTTGTTCTTGGAATAGAGGCGGAGAAATTTGAAAAGGCAATAGATAAAAAGAAGGAGCAAAAGGGAGTAAAAGACGATATTGATCTTACCACGGATGATCTTAAGGAATTGGTTGAGGAGTTTAAGAAGATCATAAAAGAGGAAACCGGGAAAGATTTCCCACAGGATCCCTTTCAGCAGCTTTTAATGGCCAGAGATGCAGTTTTTAAAAGCTGGAATAATAAAAGGGCTATTGAGTATCGCAGGATTAACAAGATTCCCGAACACTGGGGTACTGCTGTTAATGTTCAATCAATGGTTTTTGGGAATATGGGAAATGACTCAGGTACAGGGGTTGGTTTTACCAGGGATCCATCTACCGGTGAAAAGGTCCTTTATGGAGAGTACTTAATGAATGCCCAGGGTGAGGATGTTGTGGCGGGAATAAGAACTCCAAAGCCTCTTTCTTTTCTTGAAAAGGAAATGCCCCGGGTTTATAGGGAACTTAAAGAAACAACACAGCTACTTGAAAAGCACTACAGGGATGTTCAGGATTTTGAATTCACTATAGAGAAGGGAACGCTTTATCTTCTGCAGACAAGAACAGGCAAAAGAACTGCCCAGGCTGCAGTTAAGATAGCCTGTGATATGGCAAAGGAAGGGCTTATAACTAAAGATGAGGCTCTTCTTAGAGTTGAACCTTCTCAACTTGAACAGCTTATGCATCGGCGCATTGATCCAAAAGCTAAAATAGAAGTTCTGGCGAAAGGTTTACCCGCATCACCAGGTGCAGCTACCGGTCAGGTGGTATTTAGCGCTGATAGAGCCGTTGAGCTTGCCAAAGATGGAAAGAGAGTCATACTTGTCCGCAGAGAAACCTCCCCTGAGGATATTCATGGAATGGCAGTAGCTCAGGGTATTTTAACCTCCCGTGGAGGAATGACCTCTCATGCTGCTGTAGTTGCAAGAGGTATGGGAAAACCATGTGTGGCTGGTTGTGAAGATGTTAAAGTTAATGAGGATAAACTACAGTTTGTGGTTAATGGAAAAGTTTTTAAAGAGGGAGATTACATTACCATAGACGGAAGCTCCGGTCAGGTGATTCAGGGAGAAGTTCCAACTGTAGAGCCGGAGTTAAGTGGAGATTTTAAGCAGCTGCTTGATTGGGCAGATGAAGTTAGAACCATGGGAGTAAGGGCTAATGCTGATACTCCTCATGATGCACACGTTGCAAGGGAAATGGGAGCAGAAGGTATTGGGCTTTGTCGAACCGAGCACATGTTTTTTGGAGAGGATAGATTGCCCCATGTCCAGCGTATGATCCTTGCTCAGAATGAGGAAGAAAGAAAAAAGGCTCTTGAGAAACTTGAGCCAATGCAAAGGGAGGATTTTAAGGGGATTTTAAAAGAAATGGAAGGATTGCCGGTAATTATAAGACTTCTCGATCCTCCTTTACATGAGTTTTTGCCTAATTACGAGGATCTTTTAGTGGAGATAACCAGGTTAAAGCTCCAGGGTGGTGATAAGAAGGAGATAGAAGAAAAAGAAAAGCTTCTTGCTCGAATTGTGGATCTCAGAGAGATGAATCCTATGTTAGGTCATCGTGGATGTAGACTTGGTATCACTTTCCCTGAGATATACAAGATGCAGGTTAGAGCTATCTTTAAAGCAGCTGCAGAACTGGTTAAACAGGGTGTAAATGTTTTTCCTGAAGTTATGATTCCTCTGGTTATTACAGAAAAAGAGCTATCTATATTAAGAGATGATGTAGACAAAATAGCAAGGGAAATTATGAATGAGGAGGGGGTTGACTTTAAGTACAAAATAGGTACAATGATAGAACTCCCTCGTGCAGCTTTATGTGCTGACAAAATTGCAAAGGTAGCTGATTTCTTCTCCTTTGGTACCAATGATCTTACTCAAACTACCCTTGGTTTTAGTCGGGATGATGCAGAAGGAAAGTTTTTACATGCTTATCTTAGCAAAAAGATACTTGAAGATGACCCATTTCAGGTTTTGGATCAAGAAGGCGTGGGACAACTGGTAGCTATGGGAACCAGGAAAGGTAAATCTACCAATCCAGATCTTGAAGTAGGAATTTGTGGAGAACATGGAGGAGAACCTTCATCTGTTAAATTCTGTTATCGTACAGGTCTTGATTACGTTAGTTGCTCTCCTTACAGGGTACCTGTAGCACGTCTTGCTGCTGCTCAGGCTAAACTGGAGGAAAAGAGCAATAAATAAAAGATAAAAAAGTAAATGGCAACCTTAAAAATAAAAGAAGGGGGGTTGTCATTTTTAATTTACTTTATAAATTAAGATGTGTTCTATGATAATTAGGAAAGGGGAGGTGCCAGAGTGGCCAAATGGGGCGGGCTGTAAACCCGTTGGCTTTGCCTACGATGGTTCGAATCCATCCCTCCCCACCATTTGCCCACGTGGCTCAGGGGGAAGAGCGCATCCTTGGTAAGGATGAGGTCACCGGTTCGAATCCGGTCGTGGGCTTTAAGATTTTAAGATATAGATACTATAGAATTGTTATATTTTTAGAGGAAAACAAGGAGGATAAAAAATGGCAAGGGAAAAGTTTGTTAGAACTAAACCCCATGTTAATATTGGAACAATAGGACATGTGGATCATGGAAAAAGTACTTTAACAGCGGCTATAACCCATATTCTGTCTAAAAAGGGATGGGCCAAACCTATGAGTGTGGATGAAATCGACAAAGCTCCTGAAGAAAAAGAAAGGGGATTGACCATAAATATTGCTCATATTGAGTTTGAGACAGAAAAGCGGCACTACGCTCACATTGATTGTCCCGGGCATGCCGATTATATCAAAAATATGATCACCGGTGCTGCACAGATGGATGGAGCAATCCTGGTGGTTTCCGCAGCTGATGGAGCTATGCCTCAGACAAGAGAACATATACTTCTGGCAAGACAGGTTAATGTTCCTGCAATTGTGGTTTTTCTTAACAAAGTTGATCAGGTTGAAGATAAGGAGCTTTTAGAACTTGTAGAGCTTGAAGTGAGAGAGCTTTTGTCTAAGTACGAATTTCCTGGGGATGAAGTACCGGTTATCGCAGGATCAGCTCTGCAGGCTTTGGAGTGTGGATGTGGTAAGGAGGATTGTCCAAAATGTGGTCCCATATTGAAACTGTTAAAGGCGGTTGATGATTACATTCCTGAACCTGTCAGAGAAATTGATAAGCCGTTTTTGCTTGCTATAGAGGATATATTTTCCATTACAGGTAGGGGAACAGTTGTTACCGGAAGAGTTGAGAGAGGTAAAATTAAGGTTGGGGATCCGGTAGAAATAGTAGGGATGTCAAAAGAAATAAAGAAAACCGTAGCTACCGGTGTGGAGATGTTCAGGAAGA
>JAGGTG010000090.1 GCA_021163905.1 Candidatus Aerophobota bacterium | reverse complement strand
ATACGATATTTTATACTTTGAAAAAATTAAAGAGGGAATACATCTTATATGTAACCATCCTTATCTTTGTTCTGAAAAAGACAATTTAGTTTACAGAGCAGCCCGGCTTTTTTTTAAACTTACAAATATCAAAGCAGGGGTAAGAATAACTGTAGATAAAAGTATCCCTGTGGGAGGAGGATTGGGAGGAGGAAGTGCTGATGCTGCAGCTACCCTTCTTGGGCTTAACTCTCTTTTTAATACCAACATACCGGAGGATAACCTTGAAAAATTCTCTTCCATTCTGGGCTCAGATGTTCCCTTTTTTATTAAAAAAGGTACTGCTCTTCTAAGAGGAAGGGGAGATGAGATTCACCCTCTTCCCTCTATTAAAGAAGGATGGATTGTTCTTGTTTACCCAAATATACCAATTTCAACATCCTGGGTATACTCCAAGATAAGCAGTAGATTGACACAGGAGGGTTTAAATGTTAAATTAAATAAAGACAATTTAAAAAGAAAAATTTCATCCGGGCAACTCCTGGAGGTAAAAGATTTATTATACAATAAACTGGAGGAGGTGGTAATTAAAGAGTTTCCCTTAATAGAGGAGATTAAAAATGAGTTAAGAAAAAGGGGAGCAAGAGGTTCTTTGATGTCGGGAAGTGGTTCCACTGTTTTTGCTCTGACAGAAGATAAAAAGGAAGCAGAAAAACTCGCCGGATATCTACGATCTAAAGGAAAAGTTTATTTAGCTCAACCTACTACTGCATGAATTGATGATAAAGCTTGGAAGGAGGATTAGGGTGAAAATTTCTGAAGTGAAAATAAGAAGAGTTGAAGGAAAGGAGAAATTTAAGGCCTGGGTTACTTTGACTTTTGATAACGAATTTCGCATTCATGGTCTAAAGATCATCCAGGGAAAGGATGGTCCCTTTGTAGCAATGCCTTCCCGAAAATTGCCAAATGGTGAGTTCATAGATACAGCTTATCCCCTAAATCAGCAGTTAAGGGAAACAATTCAAAGGGAAGTGCTCGCCGAGTATAATCGCCAGCTACAACTTAAATAAGAGGAAAAATCTGGAGATACCCTTTGCTTTCAGAGAGAGGGTATCTCCATTAATATTTAAAATAAAGAGGAATCTGATGCAAAGTAAAACTAAATTTAAAGCCGGGTTTGTAACACTGGTAGGAAAGCCAAATGTTGGTAAGTCTACCCTGTTAAATAAGATTATAGGGGAGAAAGTAGCTATTACCTCTCCCCGCCCTCAGACTACCAGAAATATTATCAGAGGAGTGGTTACCTTTGACGAGGCTCAGATAGTATTTATAGATACTCCAGGACTTATCAGAATAGAAGAGGCACCCACCCCTGTAGATAGAAAGATCCTTGAGGAGACTTTAATGGGAATTGAAGGGGTGGATGTTGTTGCTTTTTTGGCTGAGCCCGAAAGATTATCCTCTGAGGATCGTTTTATTCTCGATAATTTAAAAAAAATTAAAAAGCCTGTTATTCTTGCCCTGAATAAAATAGATAAGATAAAAAAAGAGCAAATGGAAACTTTAATTTCCTACTATCAGGATTATTTTTCTTTCGACAGATCTATTCCTATCTCTGCAAAAAAAGGGACAAATCTGTCTATTTTAATTGGTGAGATAATTCATTATCTACCAACTCACTCACCTTATTATCCTTCGAATTTTATCACCGATCAGCCGGAGAGAATCCTGGTAGCCGAGCTAATAAGGGAAAAGATATTTGAGTTCACCCGACAGGAAATTCCCTACTCGGTAATAGTTAAAGTTCATGAATTCAAGGAAAGAACCAGTGATTTAACATACATAAGTGCAACCATCTATACAGAACATTCCTCTCAAAAAGGGATCCTCATAGGTAAAAGGGGAAGTATGATAAAAAAAATCGGCCAGTTATCCAGAAAAGAAATAGAGAATCGTTTAAATTGCAGAGTTTATCTTGATTTAAGGGTAGGAGTGAAAAAAGACTGGCGCAGAAAGGTCGAATCTCTTAAAGATATTGGACATGAGATAGAACAAATTTAATTTAAAGTACAACGAGATTATCCCTATGAACTGCCTCATCGTAATATTTATAACCCAATCTTTTTTCAATTTCCCGAGTATGAGCTCCCTTTATTCTTTCAAGTTCCTTTGAAGAATAATAGGTAATTCCTCTGGCAAATTCCTTTCCTTTGGAATCAAGAAGACTAACAGGATCTCCAGGATAAAACTCTCCCATGATCTTTATTATACCCACAGGTAAAAGGCTTTTCCCCTGGTATAAGAGAGCCTTTTTTGCTCCCTCATCTACTACAATTTTACCTTTTACCCTGCTTCCATAGGCAATCCATTTCTTTCTGGCCTGCAGTTTATTTTTACTGGAGAAAAACAACGTTCCCACTTCCTCTCCCCGGAAAAGAGCTCTCAAAAAATCCTTCCCTCCTCCTATGATAACATGAATCCCGGAATGGGTGGCTATTTTTGCTGCCTCTATCTTTGTCTTCATTCCCCCTACCCTACCCTCTGCACAGCTTCCATTGGCCATTTTTTCCACCTCTTCATCTATATTTTCTACAGAAAAAATGAGCTTTGCCTCCGGGTTTTTCTTCGGATCATGGGTATAAAAACCTTCCACATCAGAGATAATAATAAGAAGATCAGCGTTAACAAGTCCTGCCACCAGAGCAGATAATGTATCGTTATCCCCAAATTTTATCTCTTCAACAGCTACGGTATCATTCTCATTTACCACAGGAACAGCTCCTATTTTAAGGAGAGTAAGTATTGTGTTACGAGCATTAAGATAGGTAAGACGCTGGGATAGGTCCTGAGCACTGAGCAGAATTTGACCTACGTGAAGATTGTACTTTTTAAAAAAAATAGAATAAAGGTCTATGAGTTTCGTCTGTCCAATACTGGCAAGAGCCTGTTTGGAGGGAATAGCCCCGGGATCCTCTATTTTGTCAGCCACTCCCAGTTCCCTTTTACCAAGAGCAATGGCTCCTGATGATACAATAACTACCTCCTTTTTATCCCTTATAAGATCAACAACTGAGTCTACAAGCTCCTGTATAAAAGATAAATCGGGTTCTCCCTCTCCTACAAGAAGGCTTCCTCCAACTTTTACAACTATCCTTCTGGATTGGTTTATTATTCTATCTCTTCTTATTCTTCTCCTCCTCAACAATTACAGATAAATATCTGATCAGTTCCTTTAATCCTTCTCCTGTTTTAGCAGAAATACCAAATACAGGATAAGAAGCACCTAATTTTTCTTTAAACTCTTCAAATTTCTCTCTTGCTCCCGGAAGATCCAGTTTATTGGCAACTACTACCTGCATTTTCTCCAAAATAGCAGGGTTGTAGTCCTCAAGTTCCTTTATTATAATTTTAAATTTTTTAAGTGGTTCATCAAGAACATTATCTCCGACATCAACAACATGCAAAAGAACCTTGCTTCTCTCAATATGCCTTAAAAATCTATCACCCAATCCCCTGCCTCTGGAAGCTTTCTCAATTAGCCCGGGAAGATCAGCAGCTACAAATGATCTTAACTCATCCACTTTAACTATACCAAGGTAAGGTCTAAGAGTTGTAAAAGGATAAGGAGCTATCTTGGGGTGGGCACTTGAGATCCTGGATAAAAGGGTGGATTTTCCAGCATTTGGTAAACCTATAATTCCAACATCGGCTATTAATTTTAGCTCCAGAATAACCCACCTCTCCTCTCCTTCTTCTCCTTTTTCCGCATATTTAGGTGCCTGGTGGATAGCTGTTTTAAAGCTGGCGTTTCCCCTGCCTCCTTTTCCTCCTCGAGCTACAGTTAATGACTCATTCTCCCTTTTTAAATCAGCTATCATCTTTCCACTATCATCCTTCACAACTGTTCCGGGGGGAACTCTAAGCAGTATATCCTGTCCATCTTTACCTTTTTTATTTTTACCTTTCCCGTGTGCCCCATTTTGTGCTACGAAGTGATTCTTATAATGAAAGTATATTAAAGTGGATACCTTGCTATCAACCTTTAATATTACACTTCCTCCATCTCCTCCATCTCCCCCATCTGGACCTCCTCTGGGAACTCCTCTTTCTCTGCGAAAACTAATACATCCATTCCCTCCCCTTCCTCCTTTAACAAATATCCTGACCTCATCAAAAAATTTCTCCCTGTACATTTTTTCTCCGTTTGATGTATCTTTCCTCTTCGCTGTAAATACATCCACAGTACTGCTGATGGTAAAGTCCCATCCTTTTTGAAAGCTCTCTACTCTCTCTCCAGCCTTCTCGGAAGGATTTAAGATAAGGTTTAATTGAATACTCCTCACCTACAGCTTCAGCTACCTCTCTCATCAACTTTTGATTCTGATGGGGAGATGATAGAAGGGTGGAACCAAAATAATCAAACTTTCCCCTTCTGGCAAATAAAGCAACTTTTTTAAACCTCATATAATAACAAATCTGACATCTCTGGGATTCTCTGTAAACCACTTTCCTTAAAAAATCCCGCAGTCCATACTCATCCTCATAAATCACCTTTGTATGAGTTTCTTTCGCCCATTTTTTCACCGACTCAAGCCTTTTCTGGTACTCCTGGAAAGGATGGATATTTGGATTATACCAAAGTCCCATCACCTCATCAAATTCCTCTCTCAGACGGGGAAAACTGTAAAGGGCACAGGGGGCACAACATATATGAACAAGAATCCTCATTTTACTATACTACAAGATCTACCTTTTTGTTCTTTTATTTTTCCTGAGTGGTGCTCTAAAGGCATCTCTCATAAGCTTACTCTGGCGCTCAAAAGCAAGGCGGGGATCTGAAGGGTTGGTAAGCAGGGCAATTTCCTGGGTTAAAAGTCTTGTTAAGTGCATAATATAGGATGAGCGATTTTTATAAGCCTCCCTATAAACAGGATGATCCCGATTTATATGAACTACAGTTCCCTGAGTGAAACACTCTGGACCGTCTTCTCCAAAATGATCAATAACACATGTTACCCCAAACCTTGTAGCCCTTAGTTCTCTGACAAGAGCAGTAGTCGTAAGAGGTCTTATATGAGGTCTTTTTTTCTTTGCCCGGGTTTTTCCTTTTTTACTCCTCCCTGCTAATGCCTCAACATCCTCTCCCCTTTCCTCAATTGATTCGCTTTCACCTTCTATTTCTTCTTCAGATGGGGAAATTTTCTTTCTCAGCACTCCAGCATCCTCTCCTTCCTCATTCCCTATAGGGGTAAGGTTAACCGGACAAAGTTCAGGATTATGAATCAAGGCATCCTCTACCCTTCTCATAGCTTCATTTAATCTCCGGGTAACTGCTCGATTTTGCTTTTCATCAGCTAAAACCTTTATCTCTTCTTTTACCCTCTTAACCACTTCCCTCATTACCTGTTGGAAGGTCTGGTACTGAGGAGAATCAACAATGAATCCAGTCCGATCGCTTGTTACAGGAAGAAAATCTGCATTTACCACCCCGTAAATTCTCCTGGCTATGTTTCCCATATTTTCCAGACCAAAAAATTGCCTTTTGATAGTTACATGCTTTACCTTACATTCTATCCCGGGGGACCTATCAGATAAAGGGCCCCTTGTAGCAATAACTATTTCCCCATGAATTAGTCCATACCTTGTCCCTTCCATAAAGGGAATACTCCTTCCTGCAATGTAATGAGGGGTAACTTTCTTACCATTAAGATAAACGGAAAAATTATGCACAGAAAGGGGAACTGTTTCTCTAAGACGTATCTTTATATCCTCCAGCTTAAATTTCTTGGTAAGTCCTAAGAGGGTAACTCTTGTTCCATCGGGTTGATCGGGAGCTGGTGTAAACAACCTCAGGGGAAGATGCCAGTTTTTCTTGCTTTTTTTCCATTCATTTTTATCAAATGTCACTACTCCACAAAAATTCCCTTTTTTGGTCCAGACCTCAAACTTTCGACAGGCAGCAAGACTGGCAAATTTTCCTATTCCAAACTGCCCAATCATATCCCGACCAAATTTAGGAGATTTTTTCTGTTCTCTCTTATGGGGAGAGCCAATGTTAAAATACTGCCTTAACCCTTCAAGATCCATACCATTTCCATTATCCTCTACCACTATTTTTTTATCATCTACTGTAATATTAACCCGGGTTGCATCTGCATCATAGGCGTTGTTAACAAGTTCTCTGATAAGTTCTATACTCTCACCATAAAGACGCTCCCCGATACTTATAATATGACTTTTATCTACAGTTACCGGGAGAGCAAGAATCTCCTCCTGCATAGTTTTCCCTTTTAATGTGGTTTACCTAAAATTTATAATAGTTTTCAAATTAGTCAAATAGAACTCTTCCAGTTTCAGGGAAAATCCTGTAATTCTTTGCTGCGCGGTTTTTCAATTAATGCGTTGATGTGTGAATGCGTTCTATGTTCGAGGTTCTACGTTCAACGTTTTGATGCGTAGATGCGTCCTATGTCCGATGTCCTATGTCCAACGTCGCTTTAGACCCACCGACCCAATGACCCAATGACGCAACGACCCAATAGACCACGACCAGACAGACGAAACAGACAGGATTTATGGGCTCACTGGGTATCCAACGGATTAATTGAGGGGGCAATGCTTCGCATTTCCCCCTCAACG
>JAGGTG010000099.1 GCA_021163905.1 Candidatus Aerophobota bacterium | reverse complement strand
CTGGGCCACACCCACAGGGAGTTTTCCCCGTATTTTCCTCAGGCAGGATGGGTTGAGCATGATCCTGAACAGATATGGCAGGTTACCCTGGAAGTGGTGAAAAATGCCTTGATAAAGGGTAAAATTGGTATATCCGATATTGCAGCTATAGGTATCACCAATCAGCGGGAAACTACAATTATCTGGGATAAGGATACCGGTAGACCTGTGTATAAAGCTATTGTCTGGCAGTGTAGAAGAACTGCCCCTTTATGTGAGAGGTTAAAGGCCGAAGGTTTGGAGAAAATAATCAGGGATAAAACTGGACTCATTATAGATCCTTATTTTTCAGCTACCAAAATAAAGTGGATTTTAGATAAATTTCCCCGGGTTAAAGATAAGGCAAAAAAGGGCGGGATTCTTTTTGGAACTGTAGATAGCTGGCTACTATGGAAACTCACAGGAGGAAGGAGTCATTTTACTGACTACACCAATGCTTCCAGAACCATGCTTTTTAATATTCATCAGCTTAAATGGGATAAGGAACTGTTGGATATTTTTGATATTCCAGAGAAGATTCTTCCGCAGGTAAAGCCCTCCATTTTTCTTTTTGGTTATACCGAAAAAAACGATGTTTTTTCGGAGGGTATTCCCATAGCTGGAATAATGGGAGATCAACAGGCAGCTTTATTTGGACAGGTCTGTTTTCAGTCAGGAATGATTAAAAGTACCTATGGTACAGGATGTTTTCTTGTTTTAAATACAGGGAGAAAAATTATTAATTCTTCTCGAGGGCTTTTAACAAGTCTTTTTTGCAGTCCTGAAGGTGATCCTTTATATGTACTGGAAGGTAGTGTTTTTATTGCCGGTGCAGCTATCCAGTGGCTAAGGGATGGCCTGGGATTAATTAAGAAAGCAGCGGAAACAGAACTAATAGCCAGAAACCTGAGTAGTACAAATGGGGTGTATGTTGTTCCAGCTTTTACTGGACTTGGTGCACCTTACTGGGATAGCTCTGCTCGGGGAGGGATTCTGGGTATAACAAGAGGAACAAAAAGGGAGCATGTGATAAGGGCCACTCTGGAATCCATTGCCTATCAGACAAGGGATATTATAGATGTTATGTCCAGAGAGGCAGGTATTTCCCTCAGTAAATTAAAGGTGGATGGTGGAGTATCTCAAAATAACTGGTTGATGCAATTTCAAGCAGATATTTTAAACATTCCTGTGGAAAGACCTTATTATATGGAAACCACTTCTACGGGAGCAGGGTACATAGCAGGGGTTAGTGTGGGATACTGGAAAAAAGAGGAAATTTCTCATCTCTGGAAAAAGGACAGAATTTTTGTTCCTCGTATGCAGGAGAAAACAAGAGAAAAACTGTATGAAGGATGGAAAGAAGCGGTAAAGCGTATACTTACCTATTGAGAAGTTTTTGATTGTTCAATCATTTCTGGATTTTTTTTAAAAGGCTCCCTTATATCAATATGACCGGCTAAGGTGTTAATAGTCTCACCTCCAACCAGAATTTGAACCTTGGAGTAAGAAGGAAAATTTTCAAGCAGGGTGTTTACAATTGAATATATAGTGATGAGTTCCCCTGATGTTCCTCCAGGATGATTTTTTACAATGGATGGTGAGAAATCAACGTAGATAGTATCTCCCTTAGTATAAACGGCTCTTATCTTTGTTTCTGGAGGAACTGTTGGGAAAAGAGACCTTGTTTTAGGTCCTTTAATTAACTCTCCAATAACCATTCTTATTTCATCATTAATTTCCTTTTTAACAGGTATTTTTCTTTCTACAGGAGATAAAAGCTCCCCTTCGGGAGTTGAAAAATACAAAATTACTGTTTTACTAACAGGTGGTAGAGGAGATGGTTTTCCTACCCAATTTTTAAGCTGGTAAGTGGTTTCTCTGAGAAAGGGAGAAAAAATTATTCCGGCAATAAATGCAACTACTAACAGGGCAATTAAAACAAGAACTTTTCTTTTTATTGAAGGCATCTTATTTATCCACCAACTTTTCTATTAAAGGATTTAATATAGCTGGCAAGACCTTTGTAAATCCCCAGGGCAATTTTGTCCTGAAATGTAGGTGTTTTTAATTTTTGCTCCTCCCAGGGATTGGAGATGAATCCAACTTCCACAAGAATAGCCGGCATATTTATCCCTCTTAACACATAGAACCTGGCCGATTTTACCCCTCTGTTTAAGGTACTACAGGTAGCAACCAGTTTATTCTGGACTATCTCAGCAAGCTGCCTGCTTTCACTGCGGTACTGGTTTTGAATTAAGTCCCATATTATATTTTTTACCTTTACCTCCGAACTGAAGGCAGCATTTTCTCGCGTTGCCACCTCTTCGGCTCCCTCTCCGTAAACATATTGAGAATTATAAAAGGTTTCTGTTCCCTTTACTTTGCTATCCCAGGCGGCATTTGCATGGATACTTACAAAAAGATCCCCTCCCAGAAGATTGGCTATTTCCGTTCTTCTATCAAGAGAAATAAATTTATCTGTATCCCTTGTAAGAAATACCTGAACATCAAGGTTTTCTCTTAGAAGTTTAGCTAACCTGCGGGCTATTGCCAGTGTTACATCCTTTTCTTTAACTCCCGAGGGACCAATTGCTCCCGGATCCTTTCCTCCATGTCCTGGATCTATTACTATGCGGTAAATACCATTTTTTTTCTCGGGAATTGTTTTATTTGAAAAAGGTAATAATTCAGAAGATGATAGCTCAGTATAGGTAAATTTATCTTTTGAGTTTTCTTCTTTAGTTAGAAGTTGTGCTACAATATCTTTTTTTGGTGGACTTATATGAATAACCACACGGGAGAGTACAGGCTGGGAAAAAATATTAAAATTGTATTCCGCAGTCTTAAGATCAACTACAGCTTTAACTACATTCATGGAATCTCTTGCAAGACGTATTCTTTTTACAAATTCATCGTTAATTATAATTTCTCTAAAAGGAGGGGATAATTTTGCCGGATAAAGATTTAACATAATTCTCGGGGGATCTATTAGTTCTCTTGCTACATATCCTGTATTTTTTGCAACTTCAATAAAAATAGATGTGGAATAAGGATTGGAAATCGCTCTTATCCTGCCAATAGAGTAATCCTGGTAGGCCTGAGAAATTGGGGAGAGAAACCCCAGGGTAGCAAAGGCAACCAGCATTGTTTTTTTTATTTTTTGAAAAACCATATTTCTTACTACTCACATTTTTTAGTTTCTCTCCCCCAAGAAAGAAATCTTTATTTTTAATATCTTACTTAACTTCTTGCTTTGATTCCAATTTTTCTTCTGTTTTTTTAGTTAAACTTAATTTTTCCCTTATTTTTTGTTCGATTTCCTCTCGCAAAGATTTATTTTTTAAATCTTTTAAAAACTGGCGGGCATTTTCCTTTCCCTGTCCCAACTGGATGTTATTATAGGAGTACCATGCTCCAGATTTTTGAATTATACCAGTATCTGTTCCCAAATCAAGTATACAGCCTTCCTGAGATATTCCCTCTCCAAATAAAATATCAAATTCGGCCCTTCTAAAAGGTGGGGCCAGTTTATTTTTAACCACGGTTACCTTAACTCTATTACCAATTTGCTCCTCTCCCTTTGTTATGGAAGATTTTTTTCTTATATCTATTCTAATCGAGGAGTAAAATTTGAGAGCCTTTCCTCCAGGAGTTGTCTCTGGATTACCAAATAATACCCCTATTTTCATCCTTAGCTGGTTTATAAATATGGTGCAGGTTTTGGAGCGACTTATAGCAGCGGTTAGTTTCCTCAGAGCCTGAGACATAAGTCTTGCTTGAAGTCCTACATGAGCATCTCCCATTTCTCCTTCCAGTTCAGCACGGGGAACAAGAGCAGCCACAGAGTCAATTATAATAAGGTCTATGGCATTACTTCGGACCAGGGTTTCGGCTATTTCCAGAGCATCCTCTCCTGAATCAGGTTGAGAGATGAAAATATTTTCAACATCTACTCCCAATTTTTCAGCATAAGTTGGGTCAAGGGCATGTTCTGCGTCAATAAATGCTACAATTCCTCCTTTTTTTTGAGCCTCAGCTGCTGCATGGAGGGCAAGAGTAGTTTTTCCAGACCCTTCTGGACCAAATATCTCTACAATTCTTCCTCTTGGGAGTCCCCCTATACCAAGGGCAGCATCAAGAACAAGACTTCCAGTTGGTATTACCTCTACATCCATTCTGGCTGCCCTTTCCCCCAATCTCATTATGGCGCCCTTACCAAACTGGTGTTCTATTTGACGCCTCGCTATTTCTAAAGCCTTCAATTTTTCTTCCTTCATTTTTTCTCCTCAGGCTTTTTAGGTAAAAAAGCTTTTAAGATTTTAAATAAAAGCGCTGCAATGGTTTATATAATGCTCCTTTAGGAGTTAGATGACTTTGCATTACACTGATAAATTCTACCCTCATTTTTCCTGCCTGTGTTTCTTTCTCCTCCTCAATTATCTTTCTTATCCCTTCTTTACTGGTTAACCACTTTATCCTGCCAACTGTTAAGTGGGGTACCCATTTTTTTCTTTCTTTTGGAAACCCCCTGTTGAAAAGTTCTTCCTCTAACTGCTGGACTATCTGGGCAAGCTTATCCGATCCTTCTTCCACACCTATCCATATTACTCTTGGATTATTGGAATTTGGGAAGACCCCTGTTCCTTTTACTTCAACTACAAATGGTTCAAATCTCCTGGTTACATTATAAGTGGCTTTAAATACAGAGTTAAGAGCTTGCTCCTTTATTTCTCCAAGAAACTTAAGGGTGATATGAATTGAGGAATGATTCACCCACTTTACCTTATCCGGCAGGATTTTCATCCTTTTCTGGATGTTTGCAATTTCTTTTTTTAAGCTCTCTGGAAGCTCTACAGCAATAAATACCCTCATCTTTTTTCCTGTTTTTATCCTACACTATCCACTTTTACTGTCAAGCTAATTGAGGGGGCAATGCTTCGCATTTCCCCCTCAACGCTTGCGCTGCTCCCCCTTAAATAAGGAAAAGTCTAATACTTTCCTGTAAAATCAAGGTTTGAGTACAAGGTGTTTTCTGTTTTCCCCTTTGTTTTTTTCCTCTAATATTCTTTCTATATTGCTGCGAACTATTTTAATTGCACTATCTATTGTATCTGTCCTTGCTACCACACATACAAATTTTTTTAATATCCTGGGGAGGTTTGGTCCAAATTTTCTGCCTACAATGACGTCAACACCTTTTAAAACAGAGGATGTTGCCCTGGCTTTTGCGGGATCTCCGTGTTTTATTGACTCGTCTCCTTTAAACTCAACATTTTTTCTTTTTTCTACCAGTTCTTCTTTATCGCTGGAGAACTTATATACATAGAAGTATTTTGCCATCCCAACATGATCGGTATTTAAGTTTTTTCCATCGTCTGTACCAAAGGCAACTAACAATTCCATATTTTATTACCTCCAGGTTTTACTTATCTTTTTTATAATTCCTCTCTCCAAATATCCTTGTACCTATACGAACAATATTTGCCCCTTCCTCAAGGGCAACCCGATAGGAGTTACTCATTCCCATGGAAAGATACTTCATCTCAACATTTGGGATATTCATTTTCTTTATATTTTCAAAGATCTGTTTCGTCTTTCTGAAGTATACTCTTGCATTTTCCGGATCTCCAAAACGAGGCCCCATTGTCATAAGTCCCATAACTTTTATGTGGGTTAAATTAGATATATTTTTTATGAGTTGCTCAACTTCCTCTGGATATACTCCTGATTTTGTTTTTTCTTTAGCTATATTAACCTCACATAAAACAGGCATAACTTTATCGATCATCGCGCATCTTTTATCTATCTCTATTGCAAGATCAACTGAGTCAACGGTTTCAATTAAATCAAATATCTGGACAGCTTTTTTTACCTTATTTTTTTGCAGATGTCCAATAAAATGCCATTTCGCTCTTTTTCCTACCTCAGAAAAAGCCTTTTCTGCTTCCTGTACGTAATTTTCACCGATAACCTTAATACCTGCGTCAATAGCCTCAAGTATTTCCTGTGGCGTTCTTGTTTTTGCTGCAGCAACAACAGTAACATTCTCGGGAATTTCTTTAAGTAAAGATAAAACATTATCTCTTATTGACATACTTCCCCCTTATTTTTGCTAACTTTTAAGTTATATTTTAAGATTATATCTCCCTCTGTGCAATTTAAGTCTCTTGCTATTATCGGACACTTTGCCTTTAAAAGGAAGAAAACAGGTCTTTTTTCCTCGGAAAGAGTTTCATAATTTCCCTGCCCCTTACTTATAATTAATTTTGCCCTGGTATAATAATTTAAAAATTCATCTGAACAGTATCTAAGAATTACTCCGGGAGCATCACATCCTGATGAGATGACCTTTGCCACTTCATTTATTTTACAAAAAAGTGCATCTTCTATGGTTGCATCGTTAATGATTGGCTTATCTCTAACCACATATATGACTTTTTTGTTAAGCTGTTCAACAAGCACACGATCAAATACCACCTCTCCTGCATTATCAGCTATATATACAATCTCATCTGTGCCTTTTAAGGTATTTTTAAAATCTTGATAATCAAAAATAGCAAAATCCTGTTTGAGAATATTCTTTAGCTCCTTTTCAATATTTACCTTAATACTAACTCC
>JAGGTG010000144.1 GCA_021163905.1 Candidatus Aerophobota bacterium | reverse complement strand
TACCCAGAGAGCCTTTTAGAGGAATATTGTGGAAAAAGTGTCCAATTTCAGGAAGGGAAAAAGAATAATTACGAGGAGGAAAGAATGAGAAAAGTTATGCTTTTTGGGTTGATGGGGCTTTTTGTCCTTTTTTCTGTTGGTGCTTTTGCCCAGGAGACTCAGCAGGGCGAGATAAGAAAGTTAAGTCTGGAGGAGAGTATAAATATAGCACTGGAAAACAATCTTGACCTTAAGGTGGCAAGGTATAATGTAAACCTGCGGGAAGTGGAATACGAGCAGGCTCAGGCTAACAATCTCTTAAAAGCCTCAATTCTTAACCTGAAGAATGCTGAGTTTGCCTTAAAACAAGCCAAAAATAATTTAGAAGAAAAACGAAGGCAGGTTATATTAGATGTGATGGATGCTTATTTCCAGGTACTAAGAGCAAAGCGAGAGGTTCAAATTGAAAAGATGTCAGTCCAGGAAGCTAAAGAGAATCTGGAAATAGTGAAAAATAAATTCTCTCTGGGTGATGCAAGTGAAACAGATCTTTTGCAAGCAGAAATCAACTTATCCTCAGCTGAATTTAACCTTAACAAGGCCGAGGATCAACTTGAGATCGCCAGGATAGATTTTAATAAGGTTTTAGGACTTTCTCTTAACAGTCAGTTTGAGCTTACAGATACTTTTTCTGTTGAATCTTTGAATATATCTATAGAGAAAAGCGTTGAAGAAGCTCTAAAAAATAGATACGAGGTTAAAAAAGCTCAAGATGATCTGGAACTTGCAAAAATAAGGTTGGATCTGTCTCAAAATGATTATACTCCTGAGCTTGATAAAAAAAATGCAAAAATAAACCTGGAAAATGCAAAAATAAACCTGGAAAAAGTTAAAAGGCAAATTACCCGGGAAATTAATCAACTATTTCGAGATATGGAAGAAAAAAAGGCAAATATACAAATAACTCAGAGAATGGAAAAACTTAAACAGGAAATCTACGGCATTGCCCAAAAGCAGTATAAAGCAGGGCTTATCAGTGCAACAGATCTTCTTGATGCACAGATCGAACTTACTCAGGCCCAGCTTAGCTCAGTGGATGCCCTTTTTGAATACAATCTGGCAAAAGCAAAATTTATCAAAGCCCTTGCAACAGATATGGATTATGGTAAAAAAGAGTCTCCAACAGCTTCAAAGGGATAAATTCCATGGGAAAAAAGGTAGCTTTTGGTATTCTCTTAAGTTTTGTTTTGACTGCCATGAGTTTTGCTAAGGGACCGACTATATTGAGTCTTCAGGATAGTATCCAAAGAGCTCTAAGGTACAATCTGAATGTGCAGATTGCTAAGATGGAAGTGGAGGAAGCAAAACTTGAGCTTAAAAAACAGGAGGCTACTTTTAAACCTCAGGCGAGTATATCAGCAGCTCCTCTTCAATGGGAGGGGAAATATAACCTGCAGTACAACCCACAGGTTGATTTCAATGCAAGTTTTTCCAATCAATGGGGGACAAATGTTACCTTGAGTGCAAGCCAGGAAAAAGGAGAAAATGAGAGGATGGAAGGCTCTACATCTTTAACTGTAATTCAAAAGATTTTACCCGCTCCAAAGCTTACCCCTTTCTATCTTTCTCTGAAAAAATCTTTTCTGAGTCTGAAAAAGGAGGAACTATCATCTGAAGAGGAAATTGAGAATATAAAACTTCTTGTTATAACCTCGTTTTATAAGATCCTGGAAGAGGAGAAGGAATGTGAGTTAAAAAAGCTTTCTCTTGAAAAAGCAAAGGAAAACCTCACTATAGTAAAGGATAAACTGAAAAAGGGAATGGCAAACAAGATAGATGTGATGGACGCTGAGATAGGGCTTATTAAGGCTGAAGAGGAGTTTTATCAGGTAAAGAATAACCTCTCCCAATCAATGATAGATTTTAAAGAGCTTTTAGGGATAAAGCCGGATAAGGAAATTGTTCTTAGAGATAAAACATCCTTAAAGGACCGTATTTTAAAAATAAAGCTGGAGGATGCTGTTAACCAGGCTCTGGAAAATAACCGCCAGATAAACCAGCAAAAGTTCGCAGTTGAGATGCGTCAGCTTGATCTTCTAACAACCAAAAGCGAGGTATCGCCTTCACTGAACTTTTTAGCAGGTTACAATTACAACACACAGGGGCTAAACAAAGAGGAGTACAGGGTTGGTATGCTTGTGGAGATACCCCTTCTTGATGGTGAGAAAGGTAAAACTGAGATCCAAATTGCCGAGCAAGAGTTAAAAAAAGAAAAATTGAATCTTGAAAAACTAAAACAGGATATCTGTGGAAAAATAAGAGATAACTTCTATGAATTGAAGAGTCTGGAAAAAAGAATTCTTTTTCTTAAACTTTCCCGGGAAAAACAAAAAGAGGCATTAGATCTTACAAAAAGGATGTTTTCGCAAGGGGCTTTAACCTTGCAAGAGGTAAGAGAAAGAGAGAGATCCTTGATACAAGCTGAAATAGATTACATAGAGGCTCTTGCCGAGTATGAACTCGCCAAAGCCCGGCTTCTAAAAAACATAGGGAAAGGGATTTAAAATGAAAGGAAAGAGGGTAGTTCTCTTAATTGTGATAGGAGGGATTATTATAGCAGTGATTGGAACAGCCTTTGTCTATAGATATGGTTTATCTAATCATAAATCGGATAATTTGCCTCTACGAACCATTACTGTACAAAGAGGAGATATTACTGAGACTATTTCTGCCACTGGATCTATCATAGCCAATTCTGATCTGGATATAGGGGCTAAAAAAAGTGGTGCTGTAATCAAGGAACTTTTGGTAGAAGAAGGCCAATTTGTTAAAGAAGGACAGGTTCTTGTACGGTTAGAAGATGAGGAGGAGAAACTCTCTGTTCTCAAGGCAGAAAATGCCCTGAAAGATGCCCTTTTAGAACTTGAATCTGCCCGGGTTAGCCATGCCTCATCCAACGAGATTAAGAGAAAAGAAAGGGAAGTTGCAGAAAAGAGGTTAGAGTTTAAGTTAGCAAAAAAGGAACTTGACGATACAGTAATAAAGGCTCCTTTCTCAGGTATTGTCTCCAAGGTTTATGTAGAAAAGGGAGAGATTATTGCAGGAGTTGGTGCCTCCTCTTCTAATAAGATACTGCATCTTATTGACACAAGCAGATTATTTGCCGAGGTGAATGTTGATGAGGTAGATATTTCCAAGGTTAAATTAGGACAAGGGGCAAATGTAAAAGTAGATGCCTATCCTGATGAGGTTTTCTCCGGAAAAGTTGTTTCCATAGCAAGAGAAGCCACAACAAGTGGAGGTCTTGTGGTGGTCAAAGTGAAAATTGAACTTGACAGGCCAGATTCAAGATTAAAACCAGGTTTTACTGCAAACGCTGATATTATTGTGGGAGAGGCTAAAAATGCTATTATTTTGCCAGTAGAGGAGGTGAAAGAAAGAGGGGGAAGATATTTTGTAACCGTGCTTCAGAATGGAAAACCAGTGCCCAGAGAAGTTGAGGTGGGGGTATCTGATGGAAGTTATGTGGAGATAAAAAAAGGTTTAAGAGAAGGAGATATTGTTGTTGCAACAGGTCTTCAGTCAATTATTGAAATGAGAAAAAAACAGATAGAAGCTGAAAGAGATCAATCACCAGGCAAACCGGAGAAAACATTTAGGAAGATGCGCAGGGCGATGCACTAATTTTCCGCGCAAAAATCACTAAAATCATGATTGAAGCTGTAGATATCAGGAAAAATTATCAGGTAGAAAAGGTAACCGTGGAGGCTCTTCGGGGGGTTAGTTTGAAGATAAAAGACGGGGAAGATGTTGCAATCATGGGGCCTTCCGGATCCGGGAAATCAACTCTCATGCATATTCTGGGATGTCTTGACAGACCCACCTCTGGGAGACTTTTCCTGGATGGTCAGGAGGTGGGAAAACTCAATTCAGATGAGCTTGCCAGAATAAGAAATAAAAAGATAGGTTTTGTCTTTCAGCGGTTTAACCTTCTTCCCCGGGCAACAGCTCTTCGCAATGTTGAGCTTCCTTTAATTTACGCAGGAGTAAAACCAAAGGAAAGAGCAAAAAGAGCACGCCAGGCTCTGGAAAAAGTAGGACTTGGCGACAGACTGTATCACAGACCAAATGAACTCTCCGGTGGTCAGGTGCAGAGAATTGCCATAGCAAGAGCTCTTGTGACAGATCCCTCACTTATTCTTGCCGATGAGCCTACGGGAAGTCTTGATAGTAAAACCGGAGAAGAAATTTTGCAGCTTTTTCATAGATTAAATGAGGAAGGACGTACTGTAGTTGTGGTTACCCATGAAAGATATGTGGCAAAGCATTTTAAAAGAATAATTCATATCAAAGATGGATTAATTGAAGACGAAGAGGAATTTAGCAGAGTTTAATTGTGACAAACTTTAAACATAGAAATCGAGGATAGAAAAAAGATGGATATAAGAGAGACTTTTAGAAGTGCCTTAGATGGCTTAAGCGCCAATAAAATGAGGTCGCTTTTATCCATACTGGGGATTGTCATTGGAATAGCAGCAGTAGTTGCCATTATTGCCATAACACAGGGGTCTCAAAAGAGAATTCTTGAAAATATAAGGTCTCTTGGGGTAAATCTCATTACAGTATCCCCTGGAACTATAAAAGGGACTGCTGGGAGAAGATTTCAGGAAAGAACCAACATTTTCACTAAGAAAGATGGAGAAATTATTCTTAAAAAAGCACCAGCAGTGGCAAAAGTTGTCCCGGTTGTAAGGAGGAATCTTTTGCTGAAGTATAAAGATAAAAACACTCAAATTATTGTATACGGTGTTACCCCTCCCTATGAGGATGTTCTTAATTTTTATGTGCAAAATGGGCGTTTTATCACAGAAGAGGACCTTGACACCTTCAGCACAGTGATTGTGCTTGGCCAACAAGTTGCTGAAGATTTATTTGGCAATGAAAATCCTGTAGGAAAAGAAATCATAGTGAATCCTCCCAACAACCCTTTAAAAAGACACAAATTTAAGGTTGTGGGAGTAATGGAATCCAAGGGACAGGTGATGTTTCTTAATTTTGACAATCAAGCTTTTATTCCTCTTACTACTGCTCAAAAAAGAATCCTTAATACGAATTATGTAGACAGCTTCTATATTCAGGCAAAAGATGAAAAAAGCATGGATGATGCTCTGGCGCAGATAGATGCTATTTTATACTTGAAATTTCAGGATGACTCAAAATATACAGTTTTATCCCAGGAAGAGATTCTTTCCACTGTACAGAATATTACTGGTGTCTTTACCATCATGCTGGCAGGAATTGCCGCAGTATCTCTTCTTGTGGGAGGAATTGGAATTATGAATATTATGCTTGTATCTGTAACTGAGAGAACAAGAGAGATTGGTATCAGGATGGCAGTTGGTGCTAAAAGAATTGACATCTTACTGCAGTTTCTCTGGGAGTCGATTTTGCTTTGTTTAATAGGGGGAGCAGCTGGAGTTGCAGCTGGTGTGATTGGGTCAAAACTTATAACTTCCATTGGATTAAGAATAATACCCATGGGACCTGCTTCTGCTTCACCGGAAGTCGTCATATCACCGGGAACTATTCTTCTTGCTTTCGGCTTTGCCAGTGCAGTGGGTCTTTTCTTTGGAGTTTATCCTGCCAGTAAAGCTTCCAAAATGGATCCCGTGCAGGCACTGATGTATGAGTAACCTGCTCACAAAAAACTGTATTTTTGGATATAATGAGAATAAATACCATAGTTTTGTCTAATATCAAATGTTGAAACAAGGAGAAATTAGAAATGAAAGAGATTAGAATTTCCAAGCTATTTAACTCTAAGAGTGGCAGGGGAGTAATAATTGCTATAGATCATGGTCTTTTTATGGGTGCTGTAGAAGGCTTGAAGAACCCTATAGATATTGTTAAAAAACTTGTTGAAAATGAAGTAGATGCCATTATAATGCCTCTTGGTACATTCAAGCTTACAAAAGAATTCTTTAGAAAAAAAGAGGCACCGGCGAGGATTTTAACCGTTGATTTTGTTTTATTTTCTAATATTCCGGGGAATTTTGGTACTCCTTTGGGGTACAGTCTACTTTCATCCGTAGAGCAGGCTGTGAAATGGGGATTTGATGCGGTGAAGGTAATTCTTATTTGGGGAATGGATAAAAAAACACAATTAACTAATATTAAATTAATAGCAGATCTTGCTCTAAGATGTGATCAATGGGAAGTACCTCTTATAGTAGAAATATTACTGTGGGGGGAAAATATTCCTGATGACAAGAAAACTGACCCAAAAATTATAGAAAATGCCTGCAGGATAGCTGTAGAAATTGGAGCTGATATGTTAAAAGTACCCTATACCGGGAATGTAGATGATTTCTCGGTAATAGTTAATAATTCTAAAGTACCTGTAGTGATACTTGGGGGATCCAAAGTGAGTAGCGATAGAGATGTTTTGCAGATGGTAAAGGATTCTATAGATGCTGGAGCAAAAGGGGTTGCATTTGGAAGAAATGTATGGCAACATAGAAAAATGAATGAAATAATAAAAGCTTTGAAAGGTATAATTCATTTAGACAAAGACGTAGATGAAGTAATTAATGAACTAAAATAGCTGAGGAAAAGAACTTTTGATGAATTTTTGTATATATCCAGGGAATAGAAATTCGTTAACGTGTCAAATCATATATGGGG